>NZ_JBSQAZ010000010.1:0-32519 GCF_053851615.1 Mycoplasma sp. 1890 | reverse complement strand
AAATTTTGGGGATTTGTTAAAAATCTTTTTAAGGCACCTTAAAGTTTATAACAACCAAAATTATAATCTCCAGTAACAAGGCATTATAGTTAGTATAGGTAATAATAATTTCATTCTTTTCATAACTGTTCCTTTTTAACATCCATATATATTTAATTTTATTCCAAAATATAATGTAGATACCCAATTCACCAAATAATGAAAATTAGTGACTTATTTTTTGTTAAAAAAGATAAAAGGCTTTAGTTTTCGCTTTTATCTCTATAAATTTATTTTTTATATAGTTCTTAAAATTAGACTAAATTTATTAACGCCTAAATGCTGCGCATAAAAAAATAAAAAGGCACAAAATGCCTTTTTGCACGATAAACCGCTTTTTGTTCTGTAAATTAACAGCGCCAACTATTTATCTAAACATATTAAAATAATATGCTTCCCGATCTTTATTCATTTATATTAATCAGGTTCCCCTACCAAAATTTGGGTTTCTAACTCATGGAGTTTACATCGTTGCACCTTAACTAAATAAGCTCGTCTCTGTTGCACTAGTCGTCAATTATTTAAATAACTGCCTAGGCTTATTTGGCCTAGCATGATCACTACTTGCATCGCAGCAAGTGCTAGAGCGGATTTTCCTCTACATAAAATAATTATGCAGCAGTTGGCTGTGCATAATTATTTTACTCTATTTTTATTTTTTTAGCTAAATCCTAATAGAAATCTTCGGGATTAATTTTATCAAGTCCAGACCATGATGAATTCGAACGCTTATTATTTAATTTCATGAATTTACCATAACCGCCTTCTTTTAAGGTTAGTAAGATATATTCTTTTTTAGAAATCTCATATGCTTGTCCGCCCTCGCTAATCTTATATTTAAATCTAGTTAAATTGCCCTTTTCTTTATCATTATAACCAGAACTAGTAATTAAATAAGTAATTGATTCAGGACCATAATTACTATCATCAAAGTAAGTTCATGACTTGACAAATCAAAAACCAGATTCACTTACTGCATAATTAGTAAATTGACGACGATCAATATCTTTTGTAAAATAGCTTTGCATACCTGAAAATTTAGAACTTAAAAACGGAATGGCCGAAATGTTAGTTCCTTCCTGAATCTCTCATAATAACGAACGAACACCTGTATATAAATTAATTTTTCTTTGACTCACATCACGTTGAGCAATATCTGTTTCACGCCCAAATGTTTCAAAAAGAATATAATCAATCGCCACCTTAAAACGATATAACGCCTGCCATTCAGGTGTCTTAGATCTGACTTTAAAACTACTATCTTGAGTATTTTTATTCTTATAATATTCAATACTTAACATTTTAAAGATTTCATTAATCAATGACAGTGCATCAAGGTCGGGAGAAATATTATCTGGATCATCATTTTGAATGTTGCTCGTTGAAGTCGAATTGCTTAATTGTCCAATACTTACAAAATCAAGCAGAGTATTAATATTGGTACGCTTTGTTGGATCAGGATTCATATTAATGTTTCGCAAGCCATTATATAAAACTGAATCTTTTAAATTGCTTTTTCCAAATAATAGATTTATAAGCTTAATCAAACGAGCACCATTAATAGCCTTAGTTTCACCAACAAAAGAAGCAATAATCTTAAGATCATTAAATGAAAATCCGGCCTTAATTTTTTCAATGGCATCAAGGAGTCATTTGACTGGTTCAAATATTGAAAAATTTTTACTATAGCCAACAATATGATCGATAGTTCTCTTAACAACTTTTCGTTTATAAAAATCAGTTTCGATTAATTCTTTAAAAATAGCGCTAATTAATTCTTTGATAAATGAAATATCTTCGGCTGTAACATTTTCCAATTTTAAATAATTTAATACATGACCAATAACAATCTTCATTAAATCATCGTCTTCAACAACTGCTTCCAGTACTTTTGTTACATTATCTTTTAATTTTTGTGAAACTTTTTCTAATGTTTTAGTTACTATTTCACCAATATTTGTTGCTTGGACTTTTGGTTTTGTTAGAAAATCAGATATAACATCGCTAATTAACGTTTTTAAAATTGGTTTGTCTACAAATTTATCAACTATAGTTTGTAATTCGGACTTAGGTATTAAATCTTGTTTTATTTCTTGCCATTTTATCTTTTTAATTTGGTCTTTAAAGATTGTATGAACAACCTCGATTATGGCTTCCTTGCCAACAGTTTCGCTAGAATCAAGTGAACCATTCAAGCCAGTTAATACATTGAATATTGTGCCTTCAATATTCTTTAAAAACTCTTTTTGTTCATCAGAAATAACTGGATTTAGCACATTTTGAGTGTTATTAGATATTGTATGTTGGTTGTTTATTTGATTAGTCAATTTTGGTATATTTCTTTCCAAATAATGATATAAAGAACTAAATTCTTTAACTAACTGTTCTTTTGATATGTTATTTCCAATAAGTGATTTAAACATATCCTCTATATTTTGGGATGTAAATAAAGCCTTTCAATCAATTTTCTTTAACCCTGAAATTATTTTTGATATCAATATATTTTGATCAAAATGGCCCTTTGAATCAATAATATCAATGTCAACAAGACTCTCAAAAAGCTTACTTATTATGTCTGATACAATATTTTTATTACCTAGATTTTTAATAATTCTGGTACCCAAGTTAGCAATATTTTCAAACTCGTCGCTAGTTGAATCAAATTTTAATTCTGAATGAATTGCATTCAACATAAATTTAACTAAACTATTAATATACGCTTCATCAGAAGTGGCATTAGAAACAATTTTTTTAATAAAGTCACTGATCGAAGACTTATTTAGGTTCAAAAGTTTCTTAATTAATTCATTTATATTATGAATATTCTCTAATGATTTTTGGTCTAAGGAAATTAGTGTATTAATAAAGCTAGTTATAAGGTCCTTAGTATCGTCCTTATCAAAGATAAATTCAATAATCTTTTCTTTTGTTTTGTCAGCAAAATCTCGAGCGTTTGAATCAACTTTTAAAATAAGATTTGTTAAAAAGTCTAATTTAGTTTTTACATACTCTTTTATTTTTGGAGATTTACGTATCTTTTGAACTAGACTAGGAATTTCTTTTTTGATAGACTCGCGATCAGAGGCATTTAAAATTGAAAATCCAACTTTAATTAATCTAAAAATATCATTTATATTTATCTTAATTCCCTCTTTTTTATTGAACTCAACAATTGTTTTATTCTTTGATTTTTCTTGCAAAGTAACAGGTGGAGTAGTAAAAAGCAACTCTAGCTTATCAAAATTATTTATAACTAAAAGAATAATATTAGCTAAGTCATGCGAGTCTAATCCTGATAAGAATTGGTCTAACTTATCTATGTTTATTTTATTAAATATGCTAATAAGGTCGAACGCACTATTAAAGTTATATTTCTCAAAATTGAATTTATATTGGTTAATATTTTTAACTAATAATTTAATGGCAGATTTAGTTATAGCATTGCTTATATTAAGATCTGGGAGGAAATTAATTGCCTTGTTAAATATTGCTTTTAGCGATTCTTTTTGGCCGTTTTTAAATTCAATGCCATTAAGTTTTTCGGCAACAAATTCAACTAAGAAATTAGCAATTGATTGCTTTAATTGTTCGCTTTCTTTTGATAATAAAATATTATTTAGAATCAAGTCTACCTTTTTAATTATCCAATCCTCGTTAACTATGAAGAAATTCTTAAATCAGCCTTCAAAAGAATCTACATTCTTTAGGACATCCTCAAGCAATAATTTTTCAATAATTTCATTGATATTTTGTGAAACAAGATCATTATATTTTAGATTAATAAGATCTTTCGTGTCTTTAATTATTGAAGTAAGAGCCCCTTTTGAGTGTTCTCCTAAATTTAAATTAGATAAATTTATATTATCAAACATATTATTAATCAATTGTTTAGGATTAATATTTTTTAAAATAAATTCTAAAAACTCTTTTTTGCCTAACAATACTTTTAAAGTTTCTACAAGTTTTTTTTCACCTAGTGCCTTCTTGTCTTGTTTTATAATTAAAAGATCAAAAATTTGTTCTATATTTTCCTTATTAAAACTAAATGTTTGTTTAAGGGCATCACTCAATTTTTTTTGGAAATCAATATAACTTGATGTATCTGTTAATTCGCTGAGTTTTTCTTCCAAATTCTTCTTTAATTTATGGATTAAAGGATTATTTGGAATAGATTTTAATAATGATTTTAGGTAATTAAGTACTATTAGATCTTCATTGCCACTAAATTTTATGTTTACTTGTTGTTTTACTAAACTAATTAGATATCTGGCAATCACATCCAGCAATTCCTCGTCACCCAATATACGGTCTAAATTGGTTTTAATGAAATTTAATAAATTATTTGTTTTAACATTTTTAAATAATTTAATCGCAAGTTTATTTGCATCTAAAACTATCGGTTTGTCATCGGCAAATAAACTATTTAAAATTAAAACTAAACCTTGTTTATTTTCTTCGTTTAATAAAAGGCTATATGACTTGTTAATAATTAGACTAGCTAATAGTGAATAATCTCCTTTATTATTTAATATTTCCTTAATAACTGTCTGATTGCCATTTTTAAGAGATTTAGATAGTAAATCAGATAAGAATTTCTTAAAACCTTCGTTTTCTTTTAGATCGTAGATAGCATCAACTAAATAAGGTATTAATTCCTTCTTATTTTCAGAAGAAAGTTTGTTCAATATCTTTTGAACTATACCTAAAATTTTTTCAACATTAATGTTTGGAATAGTTTTTTTAGTTGGTTCTTGCAATGAAGATGCTGTAGATTCATCATTTGTTGACTTCTCGTTCAAAGCAAAAAGATGCACAGCATTTAGAAGGAGAGTTTTTAATAATGTTTTTAGCTCATCTTTTGATATCTTGTTAATAAAGAAATCCTCAGATGCTTCAACAATTTTTATAATATCTAAATCATCAATAAAGTCAACAATTTTTGCTCAATCATATTTATTAAAATCAATACCAAATTTCTTGATATTTGAAGTCATTGTATTTAATAAGCTTTCGACCAATGGCCCAAATATTTTTTTATCCTTAACAAAGGCAATTGCTTTTTTGACTATCGATTTGATGTTTCCTTGTTCACTAACACTTAATTTTTTGTAATTAATTTGAGTAGAAATTAAATAAACAACTATATCAACAGTTTTTTGCTCGCTTTGTTGATTAACCAAAATAACATTGTTTATTATGTCTAAAATAAATTCCTTCAAAAATTCCTTATTTTCATTAATTAATAAGAAAAATAATTCATTTAAATTTTTTACATTTTTAATTTTTTCATTTGAAACTGAATTTTTAATTAATTCCTTAATTTTTGGATTTATCTTGTCATCTCATTTTTTAATTATTAATGCCAATACATTATTTAATAACCCTTTAACATCATCTCTAACATTTTGGGGCAGCTTTGCAAAATCAATCTTTTTAGGGATATCCGCAACAATTTTTTTAAGATTTAGCTTGTCAAGAATAAAATCAACATTATTTTCATTTTTTAAAAATATTGATAAAACATTAATAAATTTGTTAAATCCATCTTTTTCTTTTGTATTCTTTAGGCTTAAAAAATCAAGAAACATTTGTATTGCACCGGGGTTTGTTGATTCAATCAAAAGATTGCTTAATTCTTCTTTTAGATATAAACCCAACTTATCAAAAGTGTCGATTTTTGATATATCAATTTTTTTAGTTATCTTCTTAAAATTATCAATAAAGTGTTTAAATAAGTTTGAATCCTTAATGTTTCTTAAAATGCTTTGTATATAAGTTTCGATCAGTTCTTTTTCAACATTGGTTAGTTTTACATTTAACGATGAATTAATGTATGAGGTAAGAACATTCACTAATAATTTAGTATTTTCCTTACTCGATGTTTGTTGCAATAAAGTCTCTACTAATGTTATCAATCCATTTTCTTGTACTCTTTTTAAGGTTGAAACAACAAAAGCAAATAGCGAACTTTTGTCATATAACTTACCATTATCAACAATGTCATTTACCAAAAATTTTAGCTTATCAATAATTATCTTATTATTAACTGATTTATATAATGAAGAATAACTAGACTTTACAAACTCTTCTATATTATTAAATTCGGGATTTGCTGATAGTATTTGTTTCTCATAACCTTGTTTTTTAATGAAATTAATTAATGGATGTATAACAACATAGTCTCCAAGTCTATCTAAAATTTGGTTAAATAAGCTACCCTTTGCAGTGATATCGTCAATCAATAATGAAAATAAGTCTTTTATATAGTTCTTACCTGTTATATTCAAAATGTTATCAGAATTATTTGCAATATTTCTAAGCAATGTAAGCATAGCTTCTCTTGTTTGATCATCAAGCAGGTTACTTATATTATTTGAATTTATTATGTTTTCCGCTTGCACTAATCCAACTCCGAGATATTTTATTCCATTATAGTATTTATTAAGATCAATATTAGGCGTTCTAGGAACATTGCTAATTAGAGCAAAAAAGACACGATTATTTTTATTGGCATCCTTTGTATTAAATAGCAACCCCTTAACAAATGCTTTAATAAATGAATGTGTATCTAACAACTTATTATCTTTGTATGAATCGAGTGTAGTTTCTACAAAAAGATCAAGAAGTTCATATGAATACTTAAAATCTTTTAGATTTTCCACTGTTGTTTGAATGAAATATTTAATGTCATCAAGTCTTTCTTGCGGCACTCTATAAACATTTTTTAAGGAGGTTGCAATCTTATCAATAATCTTTTTTAGAGATCCTTTATCTTTGATTAATCAATCAACAATTGCTTGAAATAGAGAAATAATTTCTTTCTTAGAGTCCCTCAAAATATCATTTATAAAACCATCAAAATTAGTATTAGCAAAATATAATTCGCTTTTGCTTAATAAATTATCCACTGCCTTATTAACAAGATTATCAAATTTTACAACTATATTTTTATCCATTGTTTTCTTATCTCATAATGGCAATAGCTCTTGTGGAAATAGTTGCTTAATAGATTTGTTTGAAAATAATATTTTAATTAATGACGCTAAATTTTGTCTAATAAAAACCTTATTTTCAATTTTAGATAAATAGTTAGAATTTAATACTGATTTTAAGATTAAGTATATACTGTTTTTATCTTGAAATTCTTGCGTAAGAATTTTCCTAATTTCAGATGTTAAAGTATTTTGAGGAGATTTTTTTGCCAATAATTGCGAAACCTTGATATTTGCCTTATTAAGAAAGTGTTGAACATAAACTGAATCAAACAGCTGTTCAAATAATGAAACTATTAAATTATTTTTATGCTTAGATATCAATGAATTTATCAATTCATTAAATCATGTTTTTGCCTCTTTATCATTAATGCCAATAATTGAAAGAACGTTATCAATAAAAGTTTTAAGTTGTTCATTATTTAGCATTTTTATTTTACTACTAAATTCAGCCAAAACAGTTTGAGCAAAAACATTGCTTGATTCAGAAGCAATAAGACTACTATTTTTTGAATTTTTTTCAAATGGATACGGTTTCTTAAATGTATCTACATTATTTCCAACTACTCCAAAAATTAATGATTTAATTGTTGTTGCTTTTTTTATAAATGAAATTGCTTTATTGTGATTTGAAAATTCATTGTTGTTGAATAATGAATTATATTCTGTAATATTTGTAGACATTTTTGCAAATATGTCCTGCGCAAGTTTTTTATAACCGTTGACACTTGGGAAGATACTTAAATAATCAGTCGAAAATTGTTCAGCATTTTCATAAATGCTATTTTCAGATGAAAAACTATAATAGTTTAAACTCTCACTGTCGGCAATATTGCTAATTGTTTTATTCAATAAATCTGTTGTTGTTTTTAAAACGTTATTTTGAAAATTACCTTGAATATTGATAGTATGAATTAAAGGCGCACTATATCCAATTAGATTGATATTTATATTAGGATTTATTTGTTTTATTTCCCTAACTATCTCTGTATAATTTTTTGACAATTGTGCAATTCTTGCTGAAATAATTTTATTATAGCCTACAATAAATTGATTTTCCTCTTTTTTATCTTTAAATTGTCTTAATACTAATGACAAAATTTCATCTTTCTTAAAGATATCATTAAATCCTAATGAAATGGTTATAAAATTTGATTCTTTAATATTACTAATAACCTTTTTACTATTCAAATTAGCATTATACAAACCTAATTTTTTATTTAGATTTATTACCTCATTAAATTCATTTAAATTGCTAGTATTGGTTGGTTTTAATAAATGCAATCAAGCATCAGTAGTAGAATAAGATAAACCCAGATTTTCATATCTATTTAATATTGTTTCATCATCATTAATTAGCGAGATTGAATTAGCTAAATATGAGGCATATGAAATTCCGTATACTTCATTATCTTCTTTGCTAAAAAAGTTATTACTATGAGCATTAAAACTATTATTATTTCCAGCTGCATAATCATCACCGATGGCAACATAATTTATTTTTCCGCTAACTGGTTTTTGAATATTTTTCTTTTGAATTTTAGGTTTTGCTTGATCTGGTGCTTTTTTATTATCACAAGAAATAGAAGTAATTGGGATTACTAATCCAAGTGATAAACCAACAGTTATTTTAGTAACTTTTTTAATCATTTCTTTCGTTTTCATGAGAAACCTCCTAACCAATCGATACATCTTCATAGATATATTGATAGTATTCTGGTGCTTTTCTTCCTCGACCAAATATTTTGATAGTCTGAGGAATACCAAATTGTCCAATTATCATGATAAAAATAAGACTTAATTTGCCAGCAATATGCAAGTTGTGTGAATTTGAAGATAGTCCTGTTGTCAAACCAGTATTGCCAAAAGCTGAGCATGCTTCAAATGTTGCAAAAATAATTGGATAATTAACATCACCAATTTGTTTAGTTTGAGTCGGAAGAGTTGAATAACTAACAATTGATACAATAAATATCAAGACAATAGATAGAGTAAAAACATTGACTGCTTTAATAAGAGTTTCCTTACCAATTTGTCTCTTAAAGGCGTTAATTCTACTGCGACCAGTCATCATTGTAACTATGCTTAGAAAAATAACTGCTATTGTTGTATTTCGAATACCACCTGCAGTTGAAACTGGTGAAAAGCCGATAAACATAAGGATGCTATGTAATAAAACGGTTGAGTGTGTAAAATTATAGTAATTTACAGTCGAAAAACCAGCAGATCTAGTTGAACTAACTTGAAAGTATATAGCAAATAGTTTGTCGCCCACAGTTCCATATTCCTTTTGATATCAAAAAGTAGTTTCTGATTTAGAACTATATTCCAATATAACACTTATGCTAAAACCTAATACAGTAGTAATTAGATAAGTTATTATTGTAAATTTAGTGAATAAATTAAATCTATGATGCGGTTGGTCTAACTTGACTGATTGAATTTTTTTTCATATATCATAGATCACCGGGAAGCCTATTCCGCCAATCAAAAAGGTTATTATTGTCACTATTTGAAAAGCATAATCATTATAAAAAGGTTGTAAACTCTTATTTCCAAACAAGTCAAATCCCGCATTATTTATTGAGCTAATCGCATGAAAAATTCCATACTTTAATGATTGAAGAAAGTTATTATATGGTATCTCATTAGCCTTCAAAACGACTTTATTATTAAACAATAAAGGGCTAGTTTCTTTTAACTCTTGTGTTATAAAATTTGAATTTGGTCTCAAATATAAAAGCATTGTAAAGATAAATGAAGCAACAGCAGTTGTAATAATTAAGAACGAAATTGCTATCTTAATCATCTTTCTTGTTTCACTAACAGTTATAGAACCTCTTTCTGTTTGAGAAACCATATTGCTAAAGATGTTAGATCTCAAACCCAATATAGATTGAAAAATGTAAATCTTAAATGTAAATATTCCAATTCCACCAACAACCATACTTAAGGCAATCAAAAACTGGCCAAAGGTATTAAATGTATCGGATGTGACTAATGGCGTTAGCCCGGTGTCGCTAAATGCTGATGAAGATACGAAAAGTGCATCTATATATTTAACTGGTTCCTTTATATCGGCCTTATGGGATATGTTTCAGAATAACAAAAGTGACATAAGAATAGTAAATAAGATATATATTATAAAAATATATCTTACCACCCCAAGCTTACGTAAAAATCTTAGGAAAATATTAGTTTTTTTAGGTATATGATGCTTTTTTATCATTGCTATATTATATAGCAAAAGGTAAAAAAATATATTTTTGGTGAAATTGACTAAAAAAATTTAAATGTTAAAATTTAAAAAGGCAACTTAAATTTAAAAGAAAAATTTAATAATTTATATCTGAAGACAACTAGATTGAATAGTTCAATCATTTGCTAGGGTTATCTTTTTGAAATTACTTTACTTTATTTAAATATAAAAGTCTTAAAATTTATTAGTATATGATTTTGTAATCATCAAAATAGTTTAGGAGAAAATATGAAACTTTTTAAAAAGGCAAGGGAAATTTGCATAATCGGCATTGGCCGTTTTGGACAAGCGGTTGTAAGAAAACTTCTTTTAGATAGAACAAACAATATTCGATTAGTACTAATTGACCAAGATGAAAAACACCTTCTACCATTTAAAGATGAAGTTGAAAACATTTACGTCGCTGATTGTGCTGATAAAAAAACTCTTGAATCAATTAATGTTAAGGAATTTGATGTCGTTATCGTTGCGACATCAGACAACATTGAAATTGTTGCAGCGCTAGCAGAAATAGGTGTGCAAACAGTAATTGCAAGAGCATCAAATTCTCGTCATTCACGTGTTTTAAAACAAATTGGTGTCAAGTGAATTGTTTCTCCAGAAGAAGAAGCAGGAACAAAAACAGCTATCCTAGTTTCGGATAATGCTTTGACAAATTTTTCGGAATGTATTACTGAAATTCAAGATGGATTTGTTAGCTCAAAAGTCGGGATTAAAAATCATGAAATAATTGGCAAGAAAATTAGAGAAACAGAATTTAGAAGCAAATACTCCGTATCAGTTTCATTAATTCAAAGAGGCGAAAGTTGATTTCTTCCTAGCGGCGACTTTGAAATAGAAAATGGTGACCTAATTACGTTTATTGGTAAACTTGAAGATATTATAAGAGTGACGGAATTTTGTACCAAATCAAAATAATCTAAATAAAATAAGGAGAAAATATAAAAATATGTCAGAAATTAATTTTGAATTAATTAACAAGTTTGAAGAAAATTATGAAAATAATATGAATAACAAAATTATTGAATCAGCCATTTTTAAAAATGGATTAAAACAAAGCTCAATAAACAATGACGCAATAAAAAAACATAATTTTGTTTTTTCTCATGAAACAAAAGTAGGGAACATTACTAATCAAAAAGCATCAGGAAGATGTTGAATTTTTGCTGGCTTAAACTCTATTAGAACTAAACTAATGGAAGAATTTAATGTTGAATCATTAGAACTTTCACAAAACTATATTCATTTCTTTGATAAATTAGAAAAGGCAAATTTCTACTTAAATTGAATTGAAAATGAAGGACTAAAATTAGAGAATGAAGATCGCCTATTTAGATATTTTAATACTAACCCAGTTTCAGATGGTGGCTATTGAGATTTCTTTACAAATCTTATTAAGAAATATGGAATTGTAACAAAAGATGCAATGAATGAATCATTTAGTTCTGAAGCCACGAGTGAAATGGTAGAACAAATTAATTGAAGATTAAAGGCTTATACTGCTAAGATGAGACAAACATTTTTGCAAAGAAATGATTTAAATAAAGTTTCTTTACTAAAAGAAAAAGCACTAGAAGATGTTTATAACATTTTAGTAAAATCATTAGGTAAACCACCAAAGGAATTCAAATTCGAATATATGAATAAGGATAAAAAATATGTATCATTAGATAAAATGACACCAGTTGAGTTTTATCAAAAATACCTAAGCAAACATATTGAAACAAAAATCACTCTTGTATCTGATCCGAGAAATAAGTTTCCACATAATTCTGTCATCCAAGCCCCTCTATGCAATAATATGGTTGGCGGTACTCCCTTAACAATGATTAATATTGATATCGAGATAATGAAAAGAGTTATGATTAATCAAATTAAAGCAGGGGACCCAGTATGATTTGGATGCGATGTTTCTACATTTGGAAATAGAGAGGGCATCCTAGATTCCGAACTTTACAATTTTGATCTAACACTAACAAAAACGCCAGACTTCTCAAAAGCTGAAAAATTCGAATCAAGAGCTTCAGTAATTGCTCATGCAATGAATATGGTAGGAGTAAACCTAGATTCCCAAGGAAAAGCAATTAATTGAAAGGTAGAAAATAGTTGAGGAAGCGATCGAGGATCAAAAGGTTTTTGATCAATGAGCGACCAATGATTTACTGATTATAATTACATGGCTATTGTTGATAAAAAATATTTAGATAAAGAAATAATTGAATCATTTAATAAACCTATTTTTACGATTTCTCCATTTGATCCACTATGTGATGAATAACTTAATAGCAAAATACCAGTTTAATAGCTTGGTATTTTTTTCCTTTTGTAATCATAATATTTATTAATTAAATTATAATTAATAATTATTTATTAAGGAGTTTTATGATTTCAATTGATATGGCTAAAATTAATAGGTTTATAAATATATCCACCAACGCCATTAAAAAAATTTTACACCCAATTGAAATTGAAGAATATTTAAAAATCAGCGACTCTAAAAAACCAATATTTTTAGCAACCAGATGAGCATTAAAAGAGTGCATATTCAAAATTGACAATTCAATATTTAGTTTTAAAAACATACTAATCAAAAAAACGAATGCTGGAAGATATACATATGCCAATTACCAATTATCTACAACTAGTGAAGATGGTTATGTTGTTGCTGTTGCATTTAAATCCTAAAAAATAAAACAAGGAGAAAAAACTTATGACACTAAAAACAAGAAAATTTCTTAAATTTATTCCTTTACTACACAACTTTGTGAGACTTTTGGCAAAAGCAAAAAGAAATAGAGTAATGCCAGATTATTATAAAGACGTGGAAAAACAACATTTTATCCACAAATATAGTTCAAATATTTTGCGACACCTGAATGTCGAGGTTGAAGTTGAAGGATTTGAAAATATTCCAAGTGGACCTTGTTTCTTAACGCCTAATCATTCAACTTATCTAGATCCTTTAATTATTGCTTCAGCTTTATGAAACCATGGTAATGGCGAAAGAAAATCAAAACCAATGACATTTGTTGCTAGAGAGGAAGCTAAACAAAAGAAATCAATTTACAAAATTAGTCAACTAATTAGCACCTTTTACATAAATACACAAAAGCCAAAGGAAGCGTTAGCAATTCTAAGAGATTTTGGGCAATATGTTAAAAAACACCAAACTTGTGGTGTTATTTTCCCTGAAGGCACTAGAACAAGAGATGGCAAGATAGCTCATTTTAATAGTGGTGTATTTCTAACAGCTCAATCAACCTACATTCCCCTTGTACCAGTAACAATAAATAATGCAGCTAATGCTCTTGATAATAAAAGACAAGGAAAGCTTGTTGTTAAGGTAATTTTTCACCCTTCAATAAAACCTCAGCAATTTCAAACACTAGATAAAAAAGATTTTGCTAACTGAGTTAAAAATATTGTTTCAAGCAAATATCAAGATCAAAATATCTCATCAGATGAAACCATAAAAAATACTTTTACAAAAAGAAAATAGAGAATAATCAATATTATGAACCATACAAACACACCAAAATCAGGTAAGTTATCTTCAGAAGATGACAAAAAAATAAACACAAGTACCGAAAGCGATAAACATATTTTTAAACTTTCTAATTTTGATGGTCCACTTGACCTTTTAGTAACACTAATAAGAGAAAAGAATATTAGTATTTTTGAGGTAGATTTAATTGAATTGACTGCTCAATATTTGGAAATTATTAAACACATAGAAAGTTATGAAATTGATCTTGCATCAGAATATTTAGTTATGGCTGCAACACTAGTTCAATTAAAAGCAAGGATGTTATTACAAGACCCAGAAGCAGAAGAGGAAATCAAACAAGAAAAGAAAAGATTGCTTGAACAAATTGCGGAATATGAAAAGTTTAAGGAAATTTCCTCAATATTAAAAAAACAAGAAGAACAAAGACAAAACTTGTTTTCAAAAGAACCAGAAGAAACCGAGGGATTTGTTAAAGAAGTTGATTCAACAATTCTTGATGGACATTCTAATAGCTCGAAGTTAGTTATAACATTAAGAAAAATGTTTGAACGAACATATTCGGAATTAATTAGAAATATTACTATATCAACAGTTGCTGTAAATCCTGAGGATCAAAAAAAGAGAATAATCAGTCTTTTTGTTAATAAAAATGAGGTTATGTTTAATGAGATTTTTAATGTACCAACAATAGGCCATTTTGTCATAACAATGTTGGCCGTTTTGGATCTTGCAAGACAACAAATTGTTATTTTAGAACAAGATGTTGATGAAGGTATTATCAAATTTAAAAAAGGAATAGAATATGAAGAATAAAATAATTGAAGCACTACTATTCGTTCAAGGAAGTGAAGGATTAAGTTCGGAACAAGTGAAAGATATTTTTAAATTAAACACCATCCAAGAAGGCAGAAAAATATTAAGAGATTTCAAGACTTTTTTTAATAACCAAGATCATGGTATTAAGGTTTATGAATTCAATGATGTTTATAAATTTCTTACAGTTGAGGCTGTAAAGGAATATATATCTGAACTAGTTACAATTGTCAAGAAACAAAGACTTTCAAATGCAGCTATTGAAGTAGCTGGAATTGTTGCATATAAACAACCAGTAACTCGTTCAATGATTTCAAACATTAGAGGTGTTGTTAGTGACGGAATTGTTGCAAGTTTATTAGAAAAAGGAATTATTGAGGAGGTAGGTGTAGCTCAAACCCCAGGTAATCCCATCATTTATGGAATAACTAACAAATTTTATGATTATTTTAAAATTAAAACACTAGCTGAACTTCCTCCTTTTCCTGAATTTAGCCGCTACTCGAATATCGAAGAAGAAATGGCTGATGAAAATTTTGACTTATTTGATTCTCAAAGAGTCGACGCATCTAATAATGAATTATTTGTAGAGGAAACATATAATGAATAAATTTAGAGCAAAAAAAGATGATGTGGATCGTATTCTTTATAAATACATATTAAAAGTATGTGACAATGTCCCGAAATCACGAATTGAAAAAATTTTCCGTGAAAAAGACATAAAAGTAAATGGAGTTAAAACTAACGATAAGCAATATAAATTACAGTTAGACGATGAAATTATTGTTTATGGAATTTCTGAAATTCAAAAACCAAAAAAGAGAAATACTGCAAATATTAATTTTAAAGTTATATATGAGGATAAAAATATTTTAATTGTTGATAAAGCAATAAACATCGCAATGCATTCAGAAGAAAATTGCCTAGATGACCAAGTTCATAAATATCTAAATTTTAAAAAAACTTCTTCTTTTGTACCGGCTTCAATCGGCCGAATTGATAAAAAAACTAGTGGCTTAGTGGTATATGCAAAGAACTATAAAACCTTAGTAGTTTTTGATGAGTATCAAAAATATTTTGAAAAAATTTATCAATTTGTTGCAGACTTTAACGAAGAAAAGCTTGACATAACTGTACGCCTTGAAAAAGATATTAAAAATGAAAAAATGCGAGTAAATCCAGATTTTGGAATAAAAGCTAGAACCATCTTCTTCAAGGAAGGAAACCGTAGTTACGCTCAAATTGTTACAGGAAAAAAGCACCAAATCAGGGCTACTCTTGAATATCTAAAATCTCCAATTTTGGGAGATACTAAATATGGCGGAAAAAAAGCAAAAAGATTATATTTGCATTCATATTCAATAAAATTTCAAAATTTACCTGATGAATTTAATGAATATAATAATCAAATTTTTATATCTCAACCGCGTTGATAAAAAGGACCAAAAATGAACGATGAAGAACTAAAAACAATAGCAAATAATTTATTACTAGACCCATCTGATGAAGTTATTAATATGGCCAAAAAATTATTAGACTCAATTAACCAATCGCTAACTGATCTTGACGAAATAAATCTAGCCAATATAAAACCGTTATCGCATATCAACGAATCTAAAATTTCTTTTAATGATTTAAGAGACGACGAAATATGCGATTGCACTAAAATCGACAAAGAAAAACTTCTTAAAAACGCATATAATAGCAATGAAGATCTAGTTATTATGAAAAGAGTTGTTCATGAAGAATAAAAATATTCAAAATATAATTGATAAATTATTACAAGATGATAATAATGCTATATCCTACATTTTCAAAGATGCTAAATTAAATGATAGTAGTCTTCCACTATCCAATACAATATACACAATAAAAGATAACTATGCTGACATAAATGTTGAATGTAAAGCCTCAAGCTTGTTTTTGCGCAATTTCAGACCTGGATATAAAGCTAGTGTTATTAAATTGCTCGAAGAAAATGGGTCAACATGTGTTGCTAGAACAAATCTTGATGAATTCGGTCTCGGGGGATCGGGGGAATATTCTGCCTTTGGTTTAATAAAGAATCCTTTAAATAAAGAATATCTAGTTGGTGGATCATCGTCAGGTGCTGCTGCCACTTTTAGTAAAGATATCGACTTTGCAATTGGTTCAGATACCGGAGACTCTGTACGAAAACCTGCTTCAAATATCGGTGAGATTGGATTTAAACCATCATATGGAGCAATTAGCAGATATGGACTTTTTGCATTTGCCTCTTCATTAGATACTGTGGCTTATTTTACACACAACATTAAGGACCTAATAAAATTATCATCAATATTGTACAAGCAAGATCTAAAAAATGATTTAACTTCAATTGATCTTAGCTTTAAATATGATGAGATTAAGGAAGAAAAGCCAAAATCTATTGCCTATTTAGATTGTTTTGATAAACTTAATCCAGAAATTGCTAAATCATACAAAAACTTTCTTAATGTGATGGAAAAAGATGGAATTAAACTAATTAAAATTAAAGAAAATATAAAGCTTCTTAACTCAATAGATGTAGTTTACAAAATAATTGCCTTTTCAGAAGCATCTTCAAATCTCGCCAATCTTACTGGTGTTTCCTTCGGATTAAGAGAAGAAGGCAAGGATTGGATTGATACATTCAAAAAAACCAGATCAAAATATCTGGGCAAAATGGTTCAATCACGTCTAATTCTAGGATCTTTTTTTCTCAAAGCCAATAATCAAATTAGATACTTTGTAAAAGCCAAAAAGATGCGAAGAGTCTTGGTTGAATATTTTGAAAATATTCATAACACAGCTGATGTTTTTGTTTATCCTGCCTCTAATGATGTTGCTCCCAATATTAAAAATGGGTCAAAATATAAATCATATTTAGATTTTATTTTAACTTATGCAAATCTAGTTGGGAATCCATCATTAACAATGAAACTTGGTATTGATTTAAAAAACCATTTACCATTCAATATTGCTTTTGATACAAAAAGAAATAATGACAAAAAGTTATTTAGCCAAGCATTATATTTTGAAAAAAAACTAGGAGAAATAAATGGATAAAAATTGAGAATTAGTTATTGGTATTGAAATACATATTGAACTTAATACAAAAACTAAAATGTTTTCATCACAACCTAATCTTTATACATCCAACCCTAATATTTATGTATCGCACATTGATTTAGCATATCCTGGTTCATTACCGATCGTAAATAAACAAGCCATCATTAAGGCAATAAAATTAGCAAAAGCTTTAAATATGGAAATCGACCATAATATTCGTTTTGATAGAAAAAACTATTTTTATCCAGATTTAACAAAAGGCTACCAAATTACACAACAATTTAATCCAATTGGCAAAAATGGAAAAATAAAAATTAAAGTCAATAATGAATGAAAAGATATTGAAATTGAGAGAATTCACCTAGAGGAAGATACAGCTAAATCTCTTCATGAAGGCAATCAAACTTTACTAAACTACAATCGTTCAGGTGTTCCGTTAATCGAGATTGTCTCTAATCCAGTTCTTCATAGTGCTAAGGAAGCGGTTGCATATGTTGATGCAATAAGAAAAATTGCGCTAGCTCTTGACATTTCCGATGCCAAAATGAATGAAGGTAGCTTAAGAGTTGATTTAAATATTTCTGTTAGAAAAAAAGGAACTAATGACCTAAACACAAGAGTTGAAGTAAAAAATTTAAACTCAATTTCTAATATTGAAAAAGCAATAGAATATGAATATAATTGGCAAACATCATGTTATGAAAGCGGCCAAACTTTCTCGCAACAAACAAAAAGATTTGATGAATCTAAACTAAAAACTATAACAATGCGTTCAAAATCTGACTCAATTGATTATAAATATTTTCCAGACCCCAATATCCCTTGTATCGAACTAAAACCAGAATTTGTTGATAGTATTACAATTGAAGAACTACCATATGAAAGAGAAATGCGTTATCTAAAATATGGGTTAAATAATGTTCAAATTATGCAATTAATTGAAAATATGGAATATGCAAGTTTCATTGATATGCTCAACACAACAGATTTTAAGAAGAGCGTGAATATTTTCTTTGCTGAAATCGTTTCATTTCTAAATCAGAATAATTTGTCATTATCAAAGTTAAAACTAAATATTGATGTTATGTCAAAAATCATTCAATATACAATAGATGAAAAAATACAAAAGACCAGCATAAAAACCATCCTAAGTATTCTAATTAATCAAAACGAAAACAATGATATTGATGAAATAATTAAACAAAATAACCTTTTCATTGAACACAAGGAAATTTCATTAACAGATATTATTAAAGAAATTTTAAATGAATTCCCAACTTTAAACAAAGAATTTGAAATAAATTTCAACAGAGCTTCAAAATTTATGCTTGGCCAAGTAATGAAAAAAACTGCTGGGAAAGCAAATGCAATTGAGCTAAGCCAAATAATTAAGGATCTTTATGAAAAAAAGGAATAAAAACTTACTCCAGACCGGTTGAAATAATGATAAAAACCAAGAAAAAAAACTAAATAATAATGCTAATTCTATTTCGGCAAAACAAGTAATAAAAAATAAAAATAAACAAAACTTTTTTGAAAAGGCTTTAAAGGCGATTATATACGGGATTCTCTTTGTTGCTATTCCAAATTACTTGCGAAGTTCGAAAGTAAAAGGAAAAGAAATAGTTAGATCGACATATGCTAAAATAAACTCAAATGAATTTGCCTTTGTTCCAACAGGATACGCAATGTACCTTTTTCTTTCATTTATACCGACTCTAGGTTTAGTTATAGGAATTATTGGAGCAATAAATTCTCAGTTAGAGATTGTTATCAAAGTCACGATTCTAGGCCAGCTAATTCCCGGTATTGAAAACGTTATTCCGGCATTTTCAGAAATTTGAAGTAGCCCAGGCGGAATTGCTGCATTTATTTTTCTTACCATATCTATATTGTGAATATCATCAAAGGGCTATAGCAAATTTATTTGATCATTTGATGCTCTATACGAACAAAAAACTTCATCCTCAATGTGGAGAACACGAATCAAGGGATTTATAACAAGCATAATTATCACAGTATTACTCGTAGTTTTTTTATTAGTTACATCAGCTTTTCTTAACTTTATATTAAAGAATGTATTTAGTATTAATGTTGATCACACAACAACACTTAAAATGTTACCCTGAGAATTTCAACTTATTTTTTGAATTCCAACAGTTTTATTTTTACCAATAATAACATATGTAGCATTTTTATTTTTCTTTAAATTTGCACCTAACTTTAAACTAAAATTTTCACATGTAAATCCCGGCGCACTAATAGTAACAGTGCCAACTACCCTATACATTTTAATTTTTGGATCTCTAACCTCAGTATTTGATTATAAGAAATTTGGTGTTGTCGCATCATTTATGTATATCATTTTATTACTAAGTGTTATGTCATATTTTATCTACACTGGCGTAATAGTTAATTCTAGCTTTTATAAAACTTTTATTAATTTACCCATTCTCGAGAAAAATAAGTGATTTTCAAGAAAATATTAGCAAAGCATAACCACACTTTATAAGTAGTTTCAGAATATAATAATATAATTATTATTAAAAAGATAGCGAAGGAAAAGCATGAATTCAAAGTTACCAGGCGGCTTGAGTCATTATATTAGATGGCTAAGATCACAAACAAATATTTCATTCAAAAAATGAAACCCAAAGAGAATTGCCTTTGTGGGTGTTTTAATTGCTATCTCTGTTGTTTTCTTTCTAATTTCAGTAAGAATTTTACCAATTAGCGCCCTACCATCATTTAAATTTGGTTTTATAGGCCTACCAATAAAAATTACAGGTTTTATTTTCGGACCGTTTGTCGGAATGATCACAGGAGTATTGGCAGATTTCATTTCATTTGCTCTAGTTCCTACATATTATAGTTTCTTATATACTATTGCAGTGGCTATTGCTGGATTTATTCCAGGAATAGCATCATATTACTTTTTTAACATAAATGAACTTTTCTTTTCGAGAAACTACCGAATATATAAATATAAACAAATTGTAGAATTTTTTAAAATTCAGTTTGCTGAAGCACTAGCAAAAGGAAATTCTGAAGATTTACAATATTTTTCAGAAAAAATTGCATTCTATGAAGTTAAAATCATTATTTTAGAGAACAAGCCAAGACCTACGGCAATGATGAATTTCTCATTTATTTCTACTTTAGTGCTATTATCCTTGCAAATTTTAATCATTGTAACTATATTTTCTAAACTTGACAATTCAATATTCGAACACAATCGTTTTGTTAAAAATAAAACATTTTATATTCTACTAACGACATCTGGTTTTATTGGAATGATTTTATTTGTTGTTATATATCGCCTTTTTGTGAGAAAAAAATACCAAACGTTCCTTGAAGTTATGGCTATTATTTCATTTAGTGCTCTACTAGAACTGGCAAACACCGTGTTACTCGCATGAGCCGATACTCAAACATTAAAAACTGATTTTTGAGTTAATTTTACTGGTCAAACATTAACGGGTCCTGTTAAGATTTTCTTTAATCTAGCTGTCATACTTGCAACATATAGAGTTGTTGCATCGCTAGTTAAAACAAAGGAAGGTGACAGATTCTAATGAATAAGAAAAAAATTACTGGTTTTAGAGTTCAAGAACTAAAAAAAATAAATAAGATCAAAAAAAACAATTATTACTCATTCGAATATCTTATTAATGATTTAAATTTTAAGCTTTCTAAAAGCAGTATTTTAGGCATTATTGCTGATAATATTCAATCTAAAAAAAACATTTTCAATCTCTTGATAGATAGAGATAATAAAATCAAAGATTTTCAAGGATTTATCGAATTTAAACAAGATGATGAAAATTTCTATATGATAGATTCGAACCAAAATTTCCGTGATAATCTTGCATATGGCTTTGAAAGCGATGAGCTATTTGAAACAAAATCAGAAGAAACTGTTTTTGCTTATCTGAAAAACTATATAAAAGAAAATAAAGTTACTAGCTCATTTAATAATATCTTTAAAAATAGTTGAAAAGATGTCTACCAAGATTCGAGATACCATTTTAGATTAGAATATTCTAAAACAAATTACCAACTTCAATACTCATTAGAACCATTAGTAAATGAATTAAAATTAATACTCTCAAAAAATAATGCGCAAAATCTTAATAAATTAAATCAAAATGACCAAATTTTACTAATGCAAAATCTCTCAGGCATTATTCATAATATCGCAAAAAATATACAAAATCATGAGCAATCCTTCTTTACATATATAGAGCAAACAATAAAGAACTATGTTTCTGGAAAGTCGTTAATGCAATATAATGAATATAAAGAAGCCAAAACTAATTATCTTGAAATATGTTCCAAAAAAGACATAAACTCAAATCATGGTTTTAAAAGTAAATTACTAACTAAGATAAAAAAAATAATAGACAAATTAAAAGAAAAAAAACAAGTTAAAAAGGAAAATAATAAATATTTTTCTAGATTAAGAAAAAGCTTCAGCAGTGAAATTCTTTTAAATAAATTTCATTTAAAAACAAATCTTAAAATTGATTCTTTTAATCACTATTATGGTAGATATTATATTAATAAAATAATACAGCGTTTTTTAACAAAACATTTCTTTCTAATTTCGCTTCTAAATCGCACTTCCCTACTTTCGTTTATTGATGATTTATATGATTTGAGAAAAAATATAATCAATGAAATTAGTTTATTAGGAACTTACTGAACTAGAACACAATTAAAAAAGCAAATAAAATTAATTGCTAATTCAATGATAACCAACAATTTTAGTTCATTTATCGAAAGATTTAAATCGCTAAAAAATAAAAAAAATCACTCCCCAAGCTTATTACTTGTAGACAAAGAAGACAATAATGAGAAAACTAGTGATTATATTGATATTTCAACAATTAAGGAATACGAGTATAAGTTTGAAGAAAAACAAGCAGAATTTCATTGAAATGTTGAAAATATCGGTAAAAGTATTAGGGATGAAACAAAAAATTACAATTCGAAATTAGCAAATGTTTTTCAAAATAATATAGAAAATGCTAAAAAAATATTTAAAAATATAAAAGAATTATTAACCAACCTCCACTCATTAAATAAAATTGAATTTGAAGAAGATTTTAATCAAGAATTAACCTTTTTGAACCCTTTTTTAAGAGCATTTTTTAATCTAAAAGAATTAAACTTCTTACTTAATAATCTTTTTAATCAGTTTCTAATCTATAAAAGAATTTTTGAAACAAGCGACGCTGAAGAAGCGATGAAAAGAATTATTTTTAAATCCAATATTTATAGAATCCTTTTAAATGCAAACCTTTCGTTGGACAAACTTACAATGAAATTGTCTTATCTTTCTAAGGATGAAAAAATTGCTCTTGAGCTAAGCAAAATTTTAATCAACAATCCAAGCTTAATTGTAATCGGAAACAACATTGATAAAATTGATGCTAAAAACCAAATCGAAGTACTTAATAAAATAAATGAATACATTCTTGAAAATGAAGCCATCGGGATTTACTTATTAAGTGATATAAAAACGGCCAGTAAGTTAACAACAGATTTGCAAATAATGATAAACTCGCGAATTATTGAGAGAGGTAAAACAAACATTGTTGTAGACAACCCGATAAATCCAGTTGTTAAAAAAATGTTAGACAAAAAAGATGATTACCTATTATCTAACTATGAAGAATTTATTGATAATATTGATGAAATTGAAAATATTTTTGAATATGAAATTGAACCAGATCATTATATAAGTTGCAAGTGAAATCAATTATCTAAATGAATAAACAAAGATAACACTCAGAATAAAAAAATAAGAGATATTTTTTCATTTGATCGCTCATTAAATAAGAATGAAAAAGCTATTAAGGATAAAAGAAATTACGATGAGGAGAAAATTATTGATTTCAGTATACAAAACATTGCTACAAATTTAGGAGATAACATGGATAAGAATTTTAATCACAAACTCGTTGAACAAGGACGCCATCAAAAGTGAATAGATATGAAAACCTTTTCAACACATGATATCAAAAAACCTCCTTTTACAATAATTTTACCGCCTCCAAATGTAACTGGAAAGCTTCATATCGGGCACGCCTTAGATACATATATTCAAGATACAATTATTAGATATAAAAAAATAAAGGGATTTGATGTTATGTGAGTGGCTGGCAAAGACCATGCAGGCATCGCAACACAAGCCGTTGTTGAAAAAAGATTATCAGAGAGCGGAAGAAATAAATATCAACTAGGACGAGAAAAATTTATTAAAGAGATTTGAAAATGAAAAGATGAATATTCGCAAAACATTAATGACCAATGAGCAAAACTTGGATTAGCGCTTGATTATAATAGCGAACGATTTACTCTTGATAAGGATGCGTCAGAAGCGGTTGCAAAAGTCTTTATTGATATGTATAATAAAGGATTGATTTATCGTGATACAAAAGCGATTTTGTGGGATCCAAAGCTAAAAACCGCATTATCTAATATTGAGGTAATACCCACTGAAACTAATCAAAAAATGTATTACATTAAATATCCATTTAAAAATGATAAGAATAATTACTTGCTTGTAGCTACTACCCGTGTTGAAACAATGTTTTCCGATGTTGCAATTGCCTTAAATCCAAATGATGAACGTTTTAATTCACTAAAAAATAAAACAGTAATTCATCCATTAACCAAAAAAGAAATTCCAATTATTAGTTCAGAAAATATTGATCCCAATTTTGGGACAGGGGCGATGAAAGTTTCAGCTCATGCTATTGATGACATTGAAATTATCAAAAACTATGGTCTTAGCATCAACGAGTGTATTAACGATAATGGTTTAATGAACTCATTAGCGAAGGAGTTCCAAGGTTTAGACCGTTTCGAAGCAAGAATAAAAATTGCGCAATATCTTGAAACAAAAGGTTTTATTTACAAGACAGAAAATATTATTTCAAATATTGGTTATAGTGAAAGAACCAAAGAACCAATCGAAATATTAGTAAAACCACAATGATTTGTGAAAATGAATTCACTTTCAGAACAACTTCTAAAAAACCTAGATTCCATGGAAGGTGTAAAAATAATACCTAAACGATTTAAGGATAATCTAGTCAAATGAATGGAAAATGTTTATGATTGAACAATTAGCAGACAAATTTGGTGAGGTCATAGAATTCCGGTATGATACAAAGGCAACGAAATTAAAGTACAAACTGAAAAACCTGGTAATGAATGAATTCAAGATAGCGATGTTTTAGACACTTGATTTAGCTCAGCATTAGCGCCTTTTGTATTTTTGGGCTGACCACAATCATCAGAAAAATTAAAAAGATACTTTCCTACAAGTTTATTAGTAACGGGATATGATATTATCTTCTTTTGAGTATCAAGAATGTATTTTCAAAGCCTAGAATTTATGGACAAGATACCATTTAAAGAGGTTTTATTACATGGGTTAGTAAGGGATTCACACGGACGCAAAATGTCTAAATCACTTGGCAATGGTATTGACCCAATTAAGGTTATTGACGAATATGGATCAGATGTTTTGAGAATGTCTTTAATATTTAATTGCACACCTGGACTAGATATTAATTTTGGAGATGAAAAAATTCAAAGCGCAAGGTTATTTATCAATAAAATTTGAAACATTGGTCGCCTAATAAAAAATATTCCTATTAATATTAAAAGCGAGTTGCAATATGAAAAATTAGACAATTTCGATAAATGAATATTACTAGAATTTTTAAAAATGACATCTAAAATTGATGAAGCAATGAAAAACTATGAATTCACCGTTGTTTATAAACATATTCAAGAATTTATGATCAATAAATTTTCATCATGATATTTAGAGTTTTTAAAATTCAAAAAAAATGATTATTTTATTCATTATTTATTTAGAGAAATCTTAATAATGCTTCAACCATATATGCCTTTTGTTACAGATTATTTGTTTCAAGAAATATACAACGAGGAGCTTTGGGATAATGCACTTGCCAACTACACAATTGAAGATACATTTAATTCAAATGAAATAAACAACCTAATCGAACTAATCACTACGTTTAGAAAATATCGTGAAGAAAAACAAATATCTAAAAACATTACATTAAACTACTTTATTGAAAACTTCGATATTTCTGAAAATCAACAACTAATAATCTTTAAATTGTCAAATTTTGTTATCGGCGAAAATAATGACTTGTCTATCCAAACCTCCTTTGCCAAGGTTTTCATTAAACAAAGCAAGGAAGACAAGGAAAATGAAATTATTGAACTTAAAAAGTTAATTGAAAAAACGAAAAAAGAAATAGAATTTAATAAAACTTTTATTAATAACCCAAACTTTATGAAAAATGCTAGTGAGGATAAAATTAAAGAAAAACAAGAAAAACTAGCACTACACCAAAGAAATTTAGAAGTATATGAAGAAGAATTAACCAAGAAAGATAACTCATAATAACATTAAAAAACGCACCTGGTTTGTGCGTTTTTTCTTACTGAAATAGGGCTCTAATTAATAATTTTTATTTTTTTAAAAAATGCTCTTCTTATTGAATTAAGTTGAAACTCATCAATAATATTTGCTGCGTCAAGGGTTAGCTCAACATTCGCTATATCTAATAAATTTAATTTAATACCTTCTAATTCAAAATTAGTAACTAATTTAGCAATATGTTGATCTCTGAATGCAATAGATTTATAATCAATGAATTTTTGTGCAAGCCTAGAAGATGATAAATTTTCTAGATTTTCATAAATATTATCAAGGGTTTGATATTGATCAAGAAGTTTTATAGCTGACTTAGACCCGACACCCTTAACACCAAAAAAGTTATCGCTTGAATCACCGACTATGGCCTTATAATCAACTACTTGATTAGGGTTAATGCCATAAATTGATTTAAAATTTTTTGGCGTTAAAATAACAATTCCTTCTTTTGTTTTTTTAATTATTGAAGTATATTCATTAATTAATTGATTAAGATCCTGATCAGCTGAAAAAATTATCTTTTCAATCAAGGGATATTCAAAACATACCTTGGCAATTAAATCATCTGCTTCAACCCCTGCTTTTTCTATATTTACAATATTTAAAGATGTAAGTAATTTTCTTATTATAGTCATTTGATTATAAAATTCATTCGGCATTTTTGCTCGGCCTTCCTTATAATGCTCATATAAATTATGACGAAAAGTTTTTCCCACTGCATCAAATGCTATAAAAAGGTGTGATGGTGAATATTCTTCAATAAGATTAAACAATGTTCTAAAAAATAATAATATTGTACTTGTTGAAACGCCTTCTGCGTTTGTTAAATAAGTATTATTCTTATTTATTGCAAAATAAGAACGATACGTTAAATAAGTACCATCAATAATTAATATTTTTTGTTTCATTATTTAATTACCTCGTAATTTCTTAAAATAATTTTATTATCTAATTTTCTTATAAATTTAATTTTTACAAGCCTGCGTTTAAGTTTGGATAGCTCAGGATCAACTCTAAACATAAAAGCAACCACTTTAAAACTTGAATCTTGAAAATCAATTCTTTGATATTGTCTACCATTTTTATCATTTCCAACTATTACATTAACACATTGAACAATCATTACATACTCATTATTAGGTCTTGTATCTATTAATCTATTGCCGTCAATCTCGTAGTTTTGTGTTGTTGAATAATTGTATATTTGGCCAAGCAATTCAATTTCATTTTTTTCAACTATTTGAGTTTCATCTTCATAAACATTTTGTGGTTCACAATTAATGATTTTATCAACAATATCAACCGTATTTTTAAATAAATTTTGTTGTACAAAAACACTAGAATTCGAAGATGAATCAATCTCTTCAAGCATTGTTTTTTGACTTAATTTAAAATTTCGCAATGCATTAGCCTTAATCAATGTCTCTAATGTCGATTTACCAAATGTTTTAATTTTAAACAAGCTAAAATAACAATGTAAGAAATTTTTATATTGGCCATTTACTTTGCGATCATTAATAATTATCCTTATTATCTCGGGACCAATGCCTTTGATTAAACCTAATGGTAAAATTATTTTATTACCAGAAATTATTGCCTTATTTGTTGAAAGATTTATTTCTGGACTAACAATTTGAATGCCCATGGTTTTTGCTTCATTTGCATATTTTGAAATCGTCGCTTGGGCTCCATTTGAACTTGTAATGCATGAACTATAGAACTCTAATGGAAAATTCGCCTTTAAATAAGCCATTTTGAATGTTAGCATTGAATAAGCGACAGCATGCGATTTATTAAATCCATAATCAGCGAACTTTTCAATATTACTAAAAATTTTATTAGCCACTTCTAAACTATATCCATTTTTAGTTGCTTGTCCAATAAATGAATCCTTAATATCATTCATTTCATCAGCTTTCTTTTTTGAAATAATTTTTCTAAACAAATCAGCCTCTTCGAAAGTCATATTTGCTACTTTCTGAACTATTTGCATAATTTGTTCTTGGTAAATTATAATTCCATATGTATCTTTAACAATTTCATCATATTCCAACGAGATGCTTGGTATTGGTTCTATACCTGCTTTTCTCTTTGCATAGCTTGATACATAAGCCATTGGTCCTGGCCTATTCAATGATATAATAGCACTAATATCCTCAAACGTGCTTACCTTAATTTGCTTTAAGGCCTTAATCATTATAGGACTTTCCACTTGAAAAATACCGGAAGTATTTCCTTGCGAAAGAAGATCAAATGTTTTTTGATCATTATAATCAATAATGTCTCAATCGATATCCTTTTTTGTTTTCTTTTTAACTTCATCTTCAATTTGCTTAATTGTCGATAGGGTTCTAAGGCCTAAAATATCCATCTTTATTAAACCAAAATAGTCAAGGTATTCCATGCTGAACTGCGTTTGTTGAAAATTATCAATATTTTTAAAAGTCGGCACAAGCTCCATTATTGGCCTTGATGATATTACAATTCCAGCGGCATGTGTTCCTGTTTGACGATAGAAACCAGAAATTCGAGACGTTTGGTTGATAACGTTCTTAGCAAAAGAATTATCTGTTGGCTTAATTTGCTGCAAAGCACTAATAAATGCCGTATTTTTATTTGCTTCTTCAAATAAACTTCTGTCATCAGACGAAATTAATTTTGAAACTTGATTTATTTTATCGGAAGATACATCTTTATAAGTTCTCAAAACATCTCTAATCGCAGATTTTTTACCTAGAACAGAAAAAGTTACAATATTAGCAACACATTCATACCCATATTTTTGTACAAGATAATTAATAATTTCATGTCTCTGGTCATCTTGAACATCAACATCAATATCAGGCATTGAAATTCTTTTAGGATTAAGAAATCTCTCAAAAATAAGATTGTATTTTATTGGATCAATTTCTGTAATTCCAAGAATATATGAAACCAACGAACCAGCTGCAGAACCTCTTCCGGGGCCAATTGAAATCCCTTTTTTTCTAGCCCAATTAATTCAATCTTGAATAATTAAAAAATAATCCTCAAATCTTAATTGTGAAATAATTTGAAATTCTTTTAATAGTCTATCCTTATAAGCTTGGTTTTCAAAAAGTGCCTTGATTTTATTATTATTTTTAATTTTTTCTCATATTAAAAATTTTAGATAACCTTTTGAATCAAGGTTTTGTTCGTTTTTGAAAAAGGGCAAATTATATTTATTTTTTTGATGTTCAAAATATATTGACTCAACAAATGCATTAGTTCTATTTACTAATTTATTCATCAAGCCATCTCCATCATCAACATCAAAAAACAAAGTACCATCAAACAATATGTTATTTGTCTTATTATTCATTTTATTCAGTAATTCTATAATCATAAAATCCTGAAAATCGACTGTGTTAAAATTATTTACAACCAAAATATTCTGAAAATAAGAACAAAATTCTTTATTTTTTTCAATATCTATGATTGTGAATCCTATATAATAATTCGATTTGTTTATAACATTTTTAGTTAATTTAAAGTAGCTTAAAATAGGGTTTTCTATAATAACAATATCATCTTCAAAATTAAGAATATCATTAAGATAAATTATTTCATTATTTAATAATTGATAAGATAGCTTTTTAAGGATCTCAAAACCTTTTTGATGCTTAGCAAACAAGATAAATTGGTATCATTGGTCATCAATCATTAGTTTTACATCAAGCCCGAAATTAGCCTTAATGTTATTTTCCATGCATTTTTTATTAGCTTCAGCTAAGCTAAAAAAATGATTCTTTTCTGTAAAGGCAAGATAATTTATACCACTATTAAGAGCTTGTTTTATTGCTTCATCAACAGTTATTGTACTTTCTAAAAAAGAAAACGTCGTATTAAGATGTAGGTTATTTAATTTCATAGTTTAATTATAAAATAATATTAAGTTTAATTTTAAATTAGAGACGTTGAAAGGATATAAAAAAATATTAAATAAAAATTCTATAATAATGATTTTTAAATAAAAATAATAGAATTCAACTTAAATCAAAAAGATATTTTTATAAGTAATCAAAACTAGCCATTTTTAACCCAAAAACAGTTATTTTTTTAAACATTTTCATGTAGAAAACTGAATTTTTTTTATAAATTTTTCTTAAATTTAGATGATAAAGGCTATTAACGATGTCTATAAATTACACTAAAAATACTTAGCCCCAAAAAAACTAATAAAAATGAGACAAAACATTCTCTTAGTCCCATAAAATAATTTTGCTATCAAGTAAAAATGCGTTTTAACATAAATTAATTTTATGCAAAAACAAATATATAAACAAGAGGGGGATAAAAATGGATCAAATTAAATTTTTGGTTGATAATTCAGCTGATATTTCTTCAAAAGATTTAATTAATTTAAGAACCTTCTATTCTCCTATTATTGGAAGTCTGGGTGTTGCTTTTTATCAACATTTATATGATTTATATAATATAAATAGACTAAAGAAATATGATTTAGCCAAAACTTCAGAATTTCTAGTTATGTCGATAAACCAAATAAAAGATGCTAAAAATAAATTAGAGGGTTTAGGTCTAATTAAAACCCTACAGGACAAAGATGGCACTTTATTATTTAAATTAATAAAACCACTATGTGCCAATGGAATTGTAAAAAATTCCCTTATCGCTAATTTGTTAAAAAATAAATTAGGTGAAGTTTTATATAATAATTTAATTAAGAATAATGCATTTTATTATTATGATGAAACAGAATTTAATAATGTTTCAAAAAACTTTTTTGAGGTCTTTTCTAGTGAAAAAATTTCTTTGCAGCAGGAAGATTGCTTTGATTTTAAAATTATTAATGAACACGAATTAATTGAAGATCTCACTTCAGAAGAATATATTAGTTACCACACAAGAAAAGAACTCAGTCCATCGCAAATTTTGATGCTAAAAAAAATAAAGTCATTAAATTTTAAGGATAATGCTATTAACAATATAATAAAATATTCAATTTCTATAAATAATGCCATTATATGCAATTACATCCTAAAAATAGCCAATGACTTTGCAAGAAGAAACTTATATGATGCATATTTAATCGATAATGAATTATGTCAAGCTTCTCTAAATAGAAATAATAGCTATTCTTTATTTAGTAAAAAATATAATAATATTAATGATGATTTAAATGATGTACTAACATGAGATGACTAAAAGGAATAAATAATGGAGAAAAAGATTTTTGATTCAATATTATCACCTAATGAAAAAATAAATATTGATGAATTAAGGAATGAAGTTCTTTCAAAGGATTTTATTCAAACAGAAATTAAAAGATTAAACCTTAATGAAAAACAAATAAAAAAGGGTATGGGTATCTTACAAAGATATCATGATTCAGTTATCAAAAATCATAAAAAGCCTGACTATAAGCTGTTTGTTGATATTTATGGTTTTTTGGCTGAAGATTATAGTAATGATAAGGAGATAATAAGAAGCCAACAACTAGAAAAATTCTGATTAACATCAATCACAGAGTTAGATCCAATATTTAAGAAATATTTTCAAAAAAATAACAATTCGTCTGATGTTGTTGCTTTAAAAAAAACAACAAAAATTTTTATAGACTCATTACCTAAAACTATTGCTAGTGAAGATATTAGAGCTAAATTTAGAACAATGATCACCGGAAAAGGCGTTTTTGATTTTAACATTTGATTATGAGGAACCAATTTTACAATAAGCAATGATATTATTAAATATATAGCTCTAATGAATGTAATTAGCCAAGGCAAGACAGTAGCCTTTTTAAATGCTAATGAACTATATAATTTTCTATCATCAAATAAAGAAGAAAAACAATCAATATGTTATTATTTGAATAATGTTGATGTATTATTCATTGCAAATCTTAGTTTAGGTTTGAAATCCCAATGATTTTTTGACTTGTTAATTAACATATTTGAAACGCGTATACAAAAAAAATCACCAATTATTATTTCTTCAACAAAGGATCTTTTGAGTAAAAACACAAAATTACTAACTACATACTATTATTCAAAAGATAATGAAAATGATTTAGAAGAAGTTTTTAAGACAATGGTGGCTAATTTCTTTAAAAAAATTGTAATTTCATAAAAAATCGTTAAATCGTAACAAAAATGAGCCACCTAACATATATAATAGGTGGTTTTATTATTCATGAAATAGAAAACAAAAATTAGATATTATAACTACATATTCCAATTTAACAAATAAGCAATTATCCTTGAAAGCAAAATGTCAATATCAATCAAAAAAAGATTAAAACAAAAATTAAAAAATGCTAAATTATGCAAAAAAGAAGTTAACTTAGCACATGGCAACCAACGAGGC
>NZ_JBSQAZ010000009.1:0-38548 GCF_053851615.1 Mycoplasma sp. 1890 | reverse complement strand
TAGTAAAATAATTATAGCTGACGCTAATATGCACCTTTAAATTTACAAGAACTAATTTTGTAATAAATAATAAGAAAAGAGATAAATTAGAAAAAAATGTTTAATTATAATTGAGTTAAATATGAAGGGAATGAAATGAATTTTTTACTAAAAGAAAAGGGGTATATTAAATAATGAGTAAAAAGAAGAAAATAATTATTGCTATTGTAACTATTTTGGTTATTGCTTACATTATATTTGTAATATTTGGTTTTGCTTCATCATTAGAAAGAAGATATACAGAATATAAATAATGGAAAATAAAAACAATTCTAAATCAAAATGAATAGCAATACTAACCATTTATACAATATTTGTAGTTTTATTTTTTATTATAACACTTCTATATACGCAGTATTTTTTGGATTATGAAGCCCGGCAATCTTATCCTCAAGTCATTAAACACGAGGAAGCAGTAGCAATATTTTGATATAGTGGATTTAGAGCCACAATTTTAGTTTTAGGGATAATATTAATCACATTTTCCGTTATCTTATATATTTGTTTTAAAACAAAAATAAAAACTATATCTAAAATGAACACAATAATAATTAATATATTATTTGCAATTAACATAATTTTATTATCGATATCAGTTATACTAGATGCAACCTTACTCAATGCAATTGATGTTCTTTTATGAAAACTAAAAAGCAATAAACCGACTGAATTCTTAAATCCAAAGCACAAAGCCATTTCGATAATTTATTATGAAAATCTAGAAGTATTAGAAGCATTTCTATTTCTATCATCATCATTATTTGTAATTTTATCGTTCTTTAAAATTTACTATTTCGCAAGCGTAATTCATAAAAATTTTTTATTAAAACAACATTAGAATAGAGACTACAAAAATGATTTGAAATACACTAGAATAGGCAAAAATAAATATTATAACGTCATTTAAGTATACTTTTTTGTTGTGTTATTAGCGAAATTTTAGATAAAAATTGGAGATGTATTTTATATAGCATATGGAATTTCATCTTTTTATAAAAAGGCATTTTTGTGTCTTTTTATTTTCACTGTTTTTTCCCAATTTGGTTGAAGAAATCATCTTCTTAGCATATTATGTTTATATGTGGAGGACGAATGAACGAAATACTATTATATTTTATATTTAAATACAAAGGTGATTGAAATGATGTTTATAAGGCAATAAAAAATAAGGAAGAAATTAAAGAAGAAGAATTTGATACATTTAAATTTAAAATTCATGAGAAAAATAAAAAATTTATAACTATTTTAGATGATGAATACCCTAAACAACTTTTAAATATAACTAAGCCACCATTTGTATTATTTTATGAAGGAAATCTTAATATCTTAAAACAAAGCAATAGGCAACAATGCATCTACTTAACAGGATCATATGAAACTAAAAATATAATTGAATATATAGAAAAATACAAAAATGACAATGATAGCGTGTTTATTAATTTATATTGGACTGGATTAGAGCAAAAAATCCTAAAAACATTTTTGAAGCGTAATTTTAAGGTTATTATATTGCTTCCATGTGGAATTGAATATGCTAAAAACAATTTAAATTTAAAAGAATTTTTAAATGATAACTGTTTAATTATATCCGAATATCCTAGTGAATATCACATAACTAAAAATGCATTTTATAGTAGACAAAGAATTAACGCTTGTTTATGTCAAAAGATAATTTTGCTTTCTTCATTGGAAAAAAAATATAACGGAACAATTAATGAGTTTCTTGACCAGGGTAAAGATGTGCAATGCTTACTCTTTAGAGATCATTTAAGTGAAGATCAAAATATTGATTTAATTAATGAGGGGGCTACACTTATAAATGATAATAATCAAATTTGTTAGGACTTTTATATATCATAAAGATAATTAAAAACTAATTTTGTAATAAAATTTTTAATGTAATTAAAAATATGGAAATATATAAGAAAAAAATAAGAAAAAAGGAGATTTTATGACACCTCATATAAATGCTAAAGAAAATGCGTTTGCAAAGTTAGTTTTAATGCCTGGTGATCCCTTGAGAGCTAAGTATATAGCTGATAATTACTTAGAAAATGTTGAATTAGTTTCTAATGTAAGAAATGTCTTAATGTATACTGGTTTTTATCAAGGAAACAAAGTTTCTGTGTGCGCTTCCGGGATGGGCGTTCCATCAATCGGAATTTATGCATATGAACTATTTAAAGAATATGGTGTTGAAGCAATCGTTAGAATTGGTTCAGCAGGATCGTTTAAAGCAGAATTAAAAAATTATGAAATCGTTCTTGCATCATCTGCATATAGCGAAAGTACAGCTTTTAGAAGTTCAATTATTAAAGGAGATAAAAATAATATCGCAATACCAAGCCATGACTTGAATGAATTGATCTTAGATTATGCTAAAAAGTTGGGAATGGATGTTCATTTTGAAAGAATTTTAAGTGAAGATGCATTTTATACAGAAAAAACTATTAGCGAAAGAATTGAAACATCTGGTGGTGCGGTTTGTGCAGAAATGGAAGCATATGGTTTATTTACTGTTGCTGAAAGATTAAACAAAAAAGCTGCAACATTATTAACAATTTCTGATAATCTAGTTACAAATGAATTTACAACTAGTGAAGAAAGACAAAATTCATTTAATGGAATGATGAAAATTGCTCTTGCACTTGCTAAGGATTTTCAATAATGAGAATAATTGATATCATAAATAAGAAGGCTAATAGAGAAGAATTAACAAAGGAAGAATTAGAATTCTTTGTTGAAAACTATGTTAATGGAAATATTCCTGACTACCAAGCTTCAGCCCTTCTTATGGCAATTCGTTTAAATTCATTAAATGAAACAGAAACATCGTATCTAACTAATGCAATGATAAATTCGGGTGACACAATTGATTGGTCATATTTAAATACAACTATTGTTGACAAGCACTCAACGGGCGGAGTTGGAGATAAGGTAAGTATTGTTTTATGTCCAATACTAGCGGCGCTTGGTCTTACAGTTGCTAAAATGTCTGGCCGTGGCCTAGGACACACTGGCGGAACATTGGATAAACTTGAATCAATTTCCGGATATACGATATCTCTAACGGACAATCAATTTAAGACTGTTGTTGAAAAACATCACATTGCAGTAGTGGGACAAAACGAGAGACTAGTTCCAGCAGATAAAAAGATTTATGCACTACGTGATGTTACAGGCACTGTGGAATCCATACCCTTAATTGCTTCATCAATTATGTCTAAAAAGCTAGCAACAGGTTCAAATTGTATACTTTTAGATGTTAAATGTGGTAATGGGGCATTTATGAAAAATATTGATCAAGCTGAAAAACTTGGTAAATTAATGATTGAAATAGGTAAAAAATTAAACAAGAAGATTGCAGTTGAAATTACAAATATGGAGAAACCTCTTGGCCGTGCTATTGGTAATAAAATTGAAATTCTCGAAGCAGTGGATACTTTAAAAGGTATGGGTCCTAAAGATTTTACCGAAATTATATATTCATCGGGTGCTACATTGCTTACTATTTCAAATAATGCTAAAGATGAGCAACATGCCAGAGCAATGATTAAAGAAGTTATCGCTAATGGTAAAGCATTGCAAAAATTCAATGAATGAATTAAAGCGCAAAACGGAAATGTTGATGAAGTTTATGAATCTAATTGATTTAATCCAACATATAAGTTTGAAATCATTTCACAAAATGAAGGATATCTAAAAATTAATTCAGCTATTGAATTTGGATTAGTGGCCATGAAACTTGGCGCTGGAAGAAGCAAAAAAGAGGATAATATTGATTTTGATGCTGGTGTTTATTTAAATAAAACAACAAACGATTTTGTTAAAAAAGGTGATGTTTTATTTACTTTATATTCATCTAAACCAATCGATGAAAAGCTATCTAATGATTTAATAGATAAAATTGAGTTTGGTTCAAAACCTTTTGAAACCAAAGAAGTTCTAACTAAATTAATGTAATTAAAAAACAAAAAATAGGAGAAAAAAATGCTAAATAAGTTAATTGATCATACTTTCCTTGGTCAAGCAGGAACAACAAAAGATATAGATAAATTAATAGAAGAGGCTAAAAAATATGACTTTAAATCTGTTTGTATAGCGCCTTCTTATGTTAAATACGCAAAAGAACAATTAAAAAATACTGATGTCTTAATTTGCACAGTTATTGGTTTCCCATTAGGATATAACGTTGCAAGTGTTAAAGTTTTTGAAACAAAAATCGCTCTTGAACATGGGGCAGATGAAATTGATATGGTTATGAATGTTGGGCGTTTTAAAGACAAACAATATGAATATGTTCTTAATGAAATTAAAGCAATTAAAGAAGTTTGTGGTAATAAAGTTTTAAAAGTAATCATTGAAACAGCACTACTAACAAATGAAGAAATTGCTAAAGCAACTGAAATAGTATTACAATCAGGTGCTGATTTTATTAAAACGTCAACTGGTTTTTCATATAGAGGAGCAAGTTTTGAAGATATTAAAATTATGAAGGAAGTCGCTAAGGATAATTTATTAATTAAAGCATCTGGTGGAATCAAATCACAGGATGATGCATTAAAAATGGTTGAATTAGGCGCTAATAGACTAGGTACCTCAAAATCAGTTACAATTATCGAAGGTAAAGTAGATAATAGTTCAAATTACTAGTTAAAAATTTAACAAATAAGTAAGGACAAAATATGGTAAAAATTTTTCAACACCCTCTTATCAATGCTAAGTTGACAAAGATGAGAGACGAAAACACCACTCATAATGAGTTTAGGCAAAATCTTAATGAAATAGCATCTTTAATGGTTTATGAAATGTTAAGAGATTATCAAACTAAGCCGTTAGAGGTCAAAACACCAACTGGTTCAATTTTTCATGGCGAGCAATTGGATAAGGAGATTGTTATTATTCCTATATTGCGTGCTGGTCTTGGTATGGTTAATGGTATATTAGATTTAGTACCACAAGCTCGAGTTGGTCATATTGGAATGTATCGTATCGAGGAAACCACACAAGTAGTTGAGTATTTTTTTAAAATTCCTAATGTTGAGAAAGATAGCTATGTAATTATTGTTGACCCAATGTTGGCAACTGGTTCATCGGCTTGCGATGCTATTAGTAGATTAAAAAAACAAGGTTTTATAAACATTAAACTTATATGTTTGGTTGGTGTTGAACAAGGGATTAACAAGGTTAATATTGAGCATCCTGATGTAGATATTTATTTAGCTTCAAAAGATGAAGAATTAAATGAAAATAACTATATTCTTCCGGGTTTAGGAGATGCTGGTGACCGTATTTTTGGAACAAAGAAATAGAAAGAGAGACTATGTGTCTCATTTTCTATTTTCTACCTTATTTTTAAAGAAAATAAATATTTAAATTTTGAAGAAAGGAAAAAAATGGCTTTTAATAAAGAATCAAATAATAGAAGATTTTTATTTGCTCTTGATCTTGATGGTACATTGTTAGCAGATTCTGGTGCTGGAACTATTCACCCTAAAACAGAAGAAGCAATCAAGAGAGCTATTAAGGAAGGACATATTGTATCTATCATAACTGGTAGACCATGAAGAAGCACAATGCCGGTTTATCAAAAACTTGGATTAAACGCTATTGTGGGTAATTATAATGGAGCTCATATACATAATCCTGCAGATCCATTCTTTATACCAACAATAACATATCTTGATTTGAATGAGGTTTTATACATTTTAGGTGATCAAAAAGTTAAAAAAGAAATTTCAAATTATGCTATTGAAGGGCCGGACTGAGTTCAATTAATGCATAGAGATCCGAACCTAGAGAAGGTCTTTGGTTTTAATCAAGCTACAAAATTCCGCGAATCAATAAATTTGGAAAAATTACCTTTAAAACCAACAGGAATAGTTTTTGATTGTCAACCTACAACTGATGTTCTTGATTTGTTAACATATTTAAAAAGAAGATATGGAGATCTTGGCGAATTTTCATCTTGATCAAAAGGTGAAGGATTAAGCCCTGTTTTTGATATTACATCTATTGGAGTTGATAAAGGTAAGGTTATTTCTTTAATGATGAGATATTACAACATTGATATTGACGATACCATTGTAATGGGAGATTCATATAACGATCTGAGCATGTATGAAATCGGCAATGTGGGGGTTTGCCCTGCGAACGCTGAGCAAGCAATTAAGAAGGTTTCGACAGTTGTGATGCCTCAAACAAATAAAGAAGGAGCTGTTGGATACTTTATTGATGAATTCTTAGATAATCCAGATAAATATATTGAAATGGCTAAGAACCTAAAAAATGAATCAAAGAAGAATTTAAAAACTGTAAAAGCCGATAATTTTTATAATAAAGACGAAAAATAATATGATGACAAAAGATTCTGATTATATTGGCGTTGATGAAACGGGAGTATGCGATTATTTTGCTCCTATTGTTTCAGTTGCTTGTTTTATTCCGGAAGAAAATATTCAATTAATTAAAAATCTTGGCGTTAAGGATAGTAAAAAACTTAGTGATTCTAAGATAATGGGGATTGCTGAATACATTATTAAAAATAATGTTGTTTTGTTTAAGGATACAACAATGAGCCAGAAGGGTTATAATAACTTGATTAAGTTTGGAATTAATAATAATGCAGTTAAAACTCTTATTCATATGAATTCAATTGATAGATTGCAGAACATTGTAAAAAATAATAAAAAAGTTGTTATTGACCAATATACAACATTGAATAAGTTCAATGAGCATATAGCAAACCTTTATAATAAGAATCTTATCAAGAAGAATATTTTTGAGAGAATTAGTTTGGTACAAGAAACAAAAGCTGAGGATAAATTTTTATCCGTGGCTTGCGCTTCCATTTTAGCAAGATATATTCTTCTTAAAAAGATGGAAGCTCAAAAAGCTAATTATGATGGCTTTGATTTTATACTTGGAGCAAGCGATTTGGTTATTAAACAAGGAGTTAGTTTTGTGAAGAAATTTGGGATTTCTGAGTTATATAACGTCGCAAAGTTTCAATTTAAAACAACAAAGAAAATTCTTGAAGAACTAGAAAAATAGCTGTGTTTTGTGTAACTTAACCATAAAATTTATATATTGAAAAAATCCCTATATTTTCTAGTAAAATAATTAGGTTAAAATATTTTAATTTTTAAAAAATTATTAACAAAAGGGTGAGACTCCTTGGCCAAATATAAAGGCCCAAAAGTCCAAAAGGAGAACTATAATGTCAAAATATGAAATTATGATTCTAGTTAACCCTACATCAACAGAAGAAAGTGTTAAGGATTTAGTATTCTCAGTATTAGATGAAAAAAACACAAAATTCGAAAGATTAGAGAGAACTGAATTAGCGTATCCAATTAACAAATTAACACGTGCAACATATTTCTTGATTTTAACAAGTGCACAACCTGAATTAATAAAAGAATTAACAAGAAAATTTAATATTGATAAGTCAATTATTAGATCATTAATTATTAATTTAAATTCAGAAAAAGGATTGAAGCCAAGAAAACAAAGAAGATTTACAAAAAGAAATTTTGAAAATAGAAGATCATTTGATAAAAATGAAAACAAAGAAGCAACATCAAATGATAGAAGAAATGAACAAAGAAGACCATACATTAAAAAACAACAACCAGTGGCTAAATAGTTAATTTTATTTTATTGGAGGCAAAAGTTATGAACAAAGTTATTTTAGTCGGAAGACTAGCTTCAAAGCCATATAAGGGGATTACTGCTTCAAGCGTTGAATATTCAAGGTTTACAATCGTTGTAACTAGAACATATTCGACGCCTAACTCTGAACCTGTTGCGGATTTTATTCCATGCGTAGCGTGAAGAAGCAATGCATCATTTATTAACAAATTTTTAGATAAAGGGTCGTTGATGCTAGTTGAGGGAACTTTCCAATCAACAAGAACAACTGATCAAAATGGGCAATTAATTAATAATTATGTTGTTAGTGCTGATAAAATACAATCTCTTGAATCGCGAGAAGTTACTGAGGCTAGAAGAAAAAATAATTTTAAAGAGTTTAGCATTTCCAATGAAGAAAATAACAAGGTTCCAACTAGTGAACAAGCATCTACGGAACATACAAGTGATGTTGATGATGCCATAGATGGTTTGAGTTGAGACTTTTAAATAAAGGAGAAAAAAATGGCGAGAATTGTTCGTAAGAAATTATTCGTTCGTAAACGTCCATGTCAATTTTGTTCAAATAAATTACCTGTTGCTTATGTTGATTATAAAAATGAAGAACTATTATCAAAATTAGTAAATCTACAAGGAAGAATTATATCTTCAAGAATAACTGGAACATGTGCTAAACACCAAAGAGCGGTAGCGTTGGCAATCAAAAGAGCAAGATTAGTTGCTATTTTGCCTTATATTGGTCCAGTTAAAAAAGAATTTGTTAAGAAGGAAGCAACCCCAAAACCAGTGGTTGATACTACAACACAGGAAACAAAATAAATTTATTTTATAAATAAGTGCACACGAAAGTGTGCGCTTTTTTATTGGTAAAATTGAATGAGAGTTGCTTTTAAAACACCATCATAGAATATTCTTATAGTTTTTTAATTTCAATTATAATTAGTAATATGAAATTAAACCTATCTAATCAGTTGCGCCCTAATAATTTAGATGATTTTGTTTGTTCAAAAATTAAAAGAAACCTTTTCAATTCTATAATCAAAAATAAAGACCTTTCTTCATTTATTTTTTATGGTAAACCAGGTTGTGGCAAAACTACAATAGCTTCAATTCTTGCTAATCAAATGAATGTTAATTATGATTTTTTTAATGCCGCTATTGATAAGAAGGATGATTTACTTACAAAAATCAAAAATAACGACATTTTAATAATTGATGAGCTGCATAGATTGAATAAAGATAAACAAGATATTTTGTTGCCTTACTTAGAAGACGGTTTTATTACCATTTATGCCACAACTACTGAAAATCCTTATTTTAAAATACAACCAGCATTGCGTTCAAGAACTCATATTATTGAAATGGATTTTCCAACGCAACAAGATATTAAAAAAAGACTACAACAGATATCTATACAAATGCAATTCGACTGATTAAAAAATGTTGAAATACAAGATTTTATTGCCACACAGGCTAACGGCGATTTTCGAGGAGCCATAAATATTGTTGATCTTATAAGTAAACTTAGCACAAGTGATAATATTACATTGGGAAAAATTAAAGAGTTGGTCCCCTCAATAAATTTTGCAAGTGATAATAATGCCGATAATCATTATGATTTGCTAAGTGCTTTTCATAAGTCATTGCGAGGTTCCGATCCTGATGCTGCTTTGTATTGAGGGCTATTAATTTTAAAAACTGGAGACACTAGCGATTTATTTCGTCGAATGTTATGCGCCGCTTATGAAGATGTTGGGTTAGCAAATCCAATGGTCGGCCCACAAACGCTAGCAGCAATTGAAAGTTTCGAGCGATTAGGATTACCAGAAGGTTATTTGCCGATTGGTTTTGCGATTCTTAATATTTCTTTGAGCCCCAAATCAAACTCAGGATATCTTGCTATACAACAAACTAAAAAAATATTGGAACGTAATTTAATTTATCAGCCTCCTTACTATCTTAAGGAATTTAATTTGTCTGCAAGTTTTAAAAAAGAGAAATATAAGTATCCTCATGATTATCCTTATCATTGAGTCCAGCAACAATATCTGCCCAATGAATTGATAAATTTAAAGACATATGAATATCAAGGCCAAGGTTGAGAAAAGAAAGTTAAACAATACTGAGAAATAGTTAAAAAAAAGGAGAACAATAATGTTTAATTTGGATAAAATCAATAATTTAGAAGACTTAAAAAATATTAAAAATCAATTTAATAATTCTCCTGAATTAAAACAATTAATGGAGCAATTAAAAACAGCTTCTAAGGAATTAAAACCAGAAATAGGTAAAAAAATTCAAGAATTGAAAAAACAAGCAGAAGACTTTTTTGATATAGCAAAGGATAAACTTAATAATTTAGAAATCCAAAAACAACTAGAAAAAGATTTTGTGGATTATGCCACTCCTGTTGAAAATGAAGGTTCAATTCATCCCGTTAATCTTGTTTCTCAAAAATTTAGAGAGTGGCTTTTATTTAATGGTTATATTGAGCTAAGTTATTCTGAAATTGAAAATGATAGATATAATTTCGAGAATTTAAACATTCCTGCATCACACCCAGCGCGAGAAATGCAGGACTCCTTATATTTAAATAATAATGAGCTTTTAAGAACACATAATACAGGAATAAGCGCTCGTGCACTTGAGAAATTTGCTAATAAGGAATTTTCACAGTTTGCCATTGGTAAGGTTTATAGAAATGATGAAGAAGATAAAACACATACTCATCAATTTACACAACTTGATTTAGTTAGCGTGGGTAATGTTTCCTTTGCGTCATTAATGTATACATTGAAAGAAATGCTTTCTTATGTACTTGAGGAAGACATAAAAATTAGGCTTCGTCCATCATATTTTCCATTTACAGAACCTAGTGTTGAGGTTGATATTTTTTTCAAAAATAGATGAATTGAGGTTTTGGGGGCAGGCATGTTAAATGATAAAGTTTTAAAATCTGCTGGTTATACTAATATGATGAACGGGTTTGCAGCTGGCATTGGAATTGAGAGAATTACAATGATTAAATATGGTATTGAAGACATTCGAGAGTTATATACCAATGATAAAAGATTTTTAAATCAATTTAAATAGAGGTTTAAGGAGTTAAGAATATGATTTTTTCATTTAAAACATTATGTAGACTAGCTAATTTACAAACTCATACTATCGAGGATGTTGTTGAAGCAATAAATTCAATTGGTTTTGAAGTGGAACAATATTATAAATTCAGTGATGTTGAAGGTATAAAAATATGTCATGTTACAAATACATACAAGAATCCTCAAGCCGATCGTTTAACAGTGTGTGAGGTTGAATATAGTGACGGACATAAAGCTATTATTCAAACAACTGCAACCAATATGAAAAAAGGTCAGTATGTTCTTTCCTTTGTTCCTGGTTCGAGAAGTAAAGAAATTATCTTTGCTCCAAGAAAAATGAAAGGCATTACTTCGGAAGGTATGTTTGTGAGTTTGGATGAATTGGGTTTTAATTCGAATGTAATTCCAGAGGAATTTGGCAATCAAATATTTCAATTAGATAAAATAGATTTAAATATCGACCCAATAACTTATTTTGATTTAGATGATTATATGATTGAAGTTTCAATTCTTTCTAACCGTGCTGATGCGCAATGTTATCTTGTTATGGCTAGAGAATTAGCAGCATTTTTTGATACCGAGATAAAATGACCAAAAAAGGCAAACCCTAACTTGATTTCTTCATTTGAGGTCAAAAAGTTAAATGATACTCATTCTTTTTCATTGGTTGAAGCGTCTAATAGTAATTTAAGATGTTCATTACAAGAACAAATGCTATTATGAAGACATAACATTAAAACATTCAATAATGCTGTAGACCTTACCAACTTAGTACTTTTATTTGCCGGCGTCCCATGTCATATTTATAATAAAGAAGACCTGCAATCAAATGTGTTTAATGTTGATTATTATAGCGGTAAGCTAAATATTTTAGGTAATAAAGAAGTTGAATTAAAAAATGCGCTTTGTGTGTTTAATAATGAAACACCTATATCTATTGCTGCTACTATAGGTTTAGAACAATATCAATTTAAGAAAGAATCTCAAAAAGTTATATTTGAACTTGCTTCGTTTAATATTATGAGTGTTAGAAAAAATGCTAAGCAAATCAAATTAAATACAAATTCATCAATGCGTGCAAGTCGTGAGATATCGGATGGCTCTTTGATTTTGGCTTATAATTTTTTAGCTCAATATTTAACTGATTACTCGCATCAAATCAATGTTCCCAAAACCCACAAGAAGAGCATCTTAATAGATAAATCATATTTGAATAAATGCGCAGGGTTTTCAATTAATAAAACTAAAAAGTTTAATGAGGTAATGAAAAAAATATCTAAACTTGATTTTAAATTTAAAAATGATGAATCAGTTGTTGTTTTTCCAACTTATCGCTATGATTTAAATACTTTGCAAGATTTCGTTGAGGAGGTCTTTAGATTTTATGGTTATGATAATTTTCCACTAAAACAACCTAAAATAACAAGATTAAATTATGATATTAACAACGTTTATGAATACTATAGAACATTAGCAAATAAAAATTATTCAAATGTTAGAACATATACACTAATAAAACCTGAGGAAAATATTTTCGACCCTTTTAATATCAGAGAAATTTTGAATGCAGTGGATGCAAAAAATTATGATCACTCGCAGGTTCGTCTATCATTTATTCATAGTTTGAATGAGGTGGCTATTCATAATGAAAAACAAGGTTTTAAAAAAGGGTCTTATTTTGATATCGGAATGATCGGGCGCAAAATGAATATTTTGGGTCTTTGTTCAAATATTAAATCATTTGCTGAAATTAAACAAGATGTTATGTCATTGACTAATAAACAATTAGAGTTTAAAAAAACACATAGCACAATTTTTCATCCCAACGCATCATGTGTTATTTATCTAGGGTCAGAAATGATTGGATATATAGCTAAAATTCATCCCCAAATTATTAACTCAGATTATATTTTTGCAGAAATAATGCTTGATAAATTATTAAATGATTCTAATACTTTTATTAATTATCGACATGAACCTATAAAAACAAGGGATATTACTTTTGAACTAAATAAACACGAAACTGTTGAAGAAATCATTGAAAAAATTAAGTCAATAAAGGGCATTTATTCATACAAAATTATTGATACTTTTTATAAAAATAATGATACTAAAAATGTTACATTTTCCTTTTTAATTGAGGATTGAGCAATTAAAAAACTTGAGCAAGTTTTTGCTGTTTCTAAATAATTCAAATTTATATTTTTTTCATCTGTTTTCGCTATTTTTTCCTAAAATAACCTACTTTAAAAGCGAGTATTGCAAAATATTAGTGGAGGCAAAAATATGAATGAAACAAACATAAAAAAGGTTGTTAATATTGATCAAATTTTGAAGGAAATTGAAAAAGAATTCGGTAAGGAATCAATTATGTTATTAGGAGAAGAACCTAACATAATTCCAGAAACTTTTAGTTCCGGTTCTTTAAACATTGATAATATTCTTGGAATTGGTGGATGACCAAGAGGCAGAATTGTTGAGATATTTGGTCCTGAAAGCAGTGGAAAAACTACATTGGCATTACATGCAATTGCCGAAATTCATAAGAATGGCGGTATTGCTGCTTTTATTGATGCTGAACATTCTATTGACCCAATATATGCTAAAAACCTTGGCGTCGATATTAAAAATTTAATTCTAGCTCAACCAAATTCCGGTGAAGAGGCATTAGAAATAGCTGACAGATTAGCCAAAACCGGTGCAGTCGATTTGATTGTTATTGATTCAGTGGCCGCATTAGTTCCAGAAGTTGAACTAAATGGCGAAATGCGAGACCAAACAATTGGTGCTCAAGCTCGATTAATGTCGAAAGCATTAAGAAAAATTACCGGTACATTATCTAAAAATAAAACAACGATTATATTTCTTAATCAAATAAGGGAAAAAATTGGAGTATTGTTTGGCAATCCAGAAACTACAACTGGCGGTAAGGCGCTTAAGTTCTATTCCTCGATTAGGCTTGAGGTAAGAAAGTCACAAAATATAACTAGCAACGGTGATATAACGGGGAATCAAATTAAATGTAAGGTTGTTAAGAATAAATTAGCCCCACCATACAAAAGTGCACAAATTGAAATTGTATTTTCAAAAGGTGTATCAAGGGTTAATGAGATTATTCAATTAGCAGAGGAATTTATGATTATTTCTCGTAAAGGTTCATGATATAACTATAATGGCCAAAATATTGCCCAAGGTCAAATTAATTTATCGCTATTGTTACAAACAAATAATGAACTCTATAGTGAAATTTATAATCAGGTCATTGAAAAATTAAACAATGTCTAATGTTTATTAACAATGTGTTTACTTATAAAGACTTGTTTAACCTAAAAAACGTTAAATTATATATAATTTAAAACTATGAAAAAAGAGAATATAAACATTTTATTTCTTGGTGATATATTTGGAAACCCAGGTATTGATTTTGTTATAAAGAATTTAGACAAAATTATTAAAGACGAGAATATAGACTTTGTAATAGCACAATCTGAAAATGTTTCTGGTAGAAAAGGCTTTATTCCTGAACATTACTTTCAATTAAAAAATGCGGGGGTGAATGCCTTTACATTGGGTAACCACGTTTGAGCTAAACATGAAATAATGGATATAATTGATAATAACGACTTAATTAGACCTGTTAACATAGATCAAGGCTATCCAGGGTCAGGTATTAGACTATTTGATGTTAAAGGGAATAAAATTGCTGTTATATCATTTATGGGGATAACTTTTAACCCCCTATTGCAACCTTGGAAACAAGAGGTTGCAAATAACTTTTTTGATAAGTTTGATGAGGTATACAGCTTATATAAAGCTGATTATTATATAGTTGATTTTCATGCTGAAACGACATCAGAGAAATCAGTTTTTGGTTTGTATGTTGATGGAAAAGCTGACGCACTTATCGGTACCCACACACATATTCAAACAAATGATGCTAAAATTCTCCCACATGGAACATATTATTTAACTGACGCCGGAATGTGTGGCCCAAGGGATTGCGCTATTGGTTCTAATTTTGAAGAAGTTTATCAAAAAATGAGATATGATGCAAGATTGCCATTTAAAGTATCAAACAATAAGTGTCAGTTTAATGGTGTAGTTTTTACGCTAACTAAAAATAAAGATAAAAAAATGATTAAATTAATAAATTTCTTGGAGAAGTAATGAAAGAAAAAAAACAAATAAGCATGAAAGGTAATTTTCTAGTTAAAAAGTATAATTATCGAAAAAACATCATTTTTTATCTTTATCAATCAGAACTATTTAGTGTGCATTTAGATACGAGCGTTATTGTTAATAATCCCCTAAATGAAATAAATCCTTGTGAAATACAAGCGTTGCAAATAATAGAGTCAAAATATGAAACTTTAAAAAAAATTATTGAGAAGTTTATACTAGAAACATGGGAGTGAGAGCGAATTAGCCCATTAATTAGAGCAATATTAATATTTGGTGTTTATGAACTAACTTACAATGATAGTAGCGTAGTGATATATGAATTGGTTAATATTACTAAGCTTTTTTCACCTGGCAATGATTATAAATTTGTTAATAAAATTCTCGATAAAATTTCTAAACAAATAATTAATAAATAATATGAAAAAAACCTTGAAACAGTTAATAAAGGAAAAATTTTTATTGGATGAAAAAACCATTGATTCTTTAGCAATGCAAGGAAGGATAATTGTAAATAATGAAAAAGTTTTTTACCCAACATTAAGATTTAGTGATGATTGTGTTATTACCATTAAACAAAAAAAGGATAATTATGTTTCACGCGGGGCATACAAATTGAAAGAAGCAATTAAGGAATATGGTATTAACGTGGAGGATAAAGTTTGTTTAGATATTGGCTCTTCAACAGGTGGATTTGTTCAAGTATTATTAGAAAACAAAGCAAGAAAGGTTTATGCTCTTGATTCAGGCACAAACCAATTAGCTTTTTCTTTAAGAATAAATGATAAGGTCGTTGTATATGAAAAGACAAACCTTAAGGTAATAAATAATAATTTATTCGGTGAGGATATAAACTTAGTGACTTGTGATGTTTCTTTCATAAGTTTAAAATATGTTTTTGAGGTTTGCAATAAGACTTTTGGTAATGGTGTTTTATTAGTTGCTTTAATTAAACCTCAATTTGAAGCAAGCAGCAAATATGTTGAACCTGGTGGATATGTTCCTAAACAACATCATGAATATATAATTAATAAAGTGATTAATATAGCTAGGGAAAATAATTTTATATTACTAAAGCCCATTATTGAGAGCCCAATCCGTGGGGAGAAGTCAAAAAATATTGAATATCTTTCTTTTTTTGTTAAACAGGAGAAAAAAAATGACTAATGAACAAAGAGAAAAAATTTTTCCTATGTTTAAAAATAATCCTAATATTATCTATTTAGATAACGCTGCCTTAACATTTAAGCCTAATGTAGTGATAAAAAAAGGGATGGAATTTTATGAAAAGTATTCAATTTCAACTCGTACTGCTGATTCGAAACTAGGAATAAAATTAAACAGTGATCTACAAAGAATTAGACGTGATGTTGCTATGTTTATTAAGGCTGATCCTGAAGAGATAATTTTTACTTCGGGTACAACTGAAAGTTTAAATTTGGTGGCGCAGATGCTTTCAAAGGTTGTAGAGAGTGGTGAAATATTATTTACTTATTTTAACCATTCTTCTGCAATTGTTCCCTTTCTTGAAAATTTTAGCATTAAAAATATAAGATTTAGATATTGTTTTGACGGTGAGGACATTATAAAATCTATTAATAAAAATACACGAATTATTGTTTTACCTCAATTAACAAATAATTTTCAAATAAATCTTGATATTAAGAAAATATACTCACTTTGTAGAGAAAATAACATTATTTTAATAAACGATGCAGCCCAAGCTATTGTACATAGTAGCGTTGATTTTCGCTATTGCGATGTTATTGCATTTTCTGGCAATAAATTATATGGTCCAACTGGGACTGGAATATTAGCTATAAAAAATAATATTTTAAAAAATCTTCGACCTTCAAAATGGGGTGGTGGTCAGGTGCAAAATATTTTAGAATCAAATAATTGAGTAATGAGAAATTCATCTTCTAAGTGAGAACCCGGCACACCAAATTTTGCTGGCATTATCCAATTAGGAAGGGCAATTGAGTTTTTTAAAAGTTTTAATGTTACAGAATTATTTAAATACGAGAAAGAAATTGCGATATATGCCTATGAGAAATTGCAAACTTTGCCTAATGTTTTAATTGATTCTAAAAAAGGCGATACGATAATTTTGTTCAATATTAGAGGCGTTCCGGCCCAGGATGTCGCATCATATCTAGGGAACAGAAATATTTATGTGAGATCTGGTGCTTTTTGCGCTTATAAATTTAAAGATACAAACAAATATTGTAGTTCATATGTAAGAATATCGTTAGCAATGTATAACAATAAAGGGGATATTGATAAATTAATTAAGGAATTAAAAAATGGGGGTAATTTTATTGAAATCATTTAGTACCCAAGAAAAACAACAAATAATATTTAATTCTTATTCTGAACCAAAGCACAGTTTATCTATTCCAAGAGGAAATGGTATAAAAGAACATTCAAGAGTTTGCGTTGATGATATAGAGCTAAATTTACTATTTGAAAATGATAAATTAATTGATGCAAAGTATTATGCAACCGGATGTGCTATCTTTATTTCAAGTGTGGAATTGATGATTGATCAAGTTTTAAATAAAGATAAGAGCGAAATTTTATGTATTCTGGAAGAGTACTTTAAATTAATTAACAGAGAAGAACAAATAGATATAAATATTGATTTAGGTAAATTGTTGGTATTTGAAAATGTTAAGGTTCATCTTAATCGTTTAGAATGTGCCTCAATAGTTTATCGCGCTTTTAAAAAAGGATTAAATGGCTAAGGTTATATTTCATATTGATATGGATGCATTCTTTGTAAGTTGTGAGAGATCAAAGAATGAAAATTTAAAAAACAAACCAGTGGTAATTGCTTTGAATTCAAGGAGAGCAATCATTTTTGCTATGTCTTATGAAGTAAAAAAACAAGGCTTTAAAAGTGGAGATCCCCTTTTTAAAGTAAGAGATAAGATTAAGGATTTAATTGTTATTTCACCTCATTATCAACTTTATTCTTTAATGTCTAAAAAAATTTTTAATTTTATAAAAACAAACTATTCTAATATGTTGGAAGTTTATTCAATTGATGAATGTTACTTAGATGTTACTAATAATATTAAAAAGAATGGCAATGCGATAGATTTTGCTAGAAAAATACAAAATGATATCCTTAATGTATTTGACATTCCCTGCTCAATAGGTATTTCTTATACAAAATTTTTAGCAAAAATGTCTACAAACAAGGCAAAACCATTTGGTATTTTGGAAACAAAAAAGGAAGATATTAAAAAACATTTTTATGATTTAGGTGTTGAAAAAATTTTTGGTATTGGTAAAGCTAATTCGAAAAAAATAATTAGCTATAACATTAAGACTTGAGCAGATTTAGTAAATTGTGATAATGATATTTTTTTAAGAAGCGTTTTTGGCAAAAATTATTTTAAACTTGTTGAAAATTTAAAGGGAATTAATACAGGGATTGATCATATATTTTATAGCGATGCTAAAAGTATAAGTAATAGCAAAACATTTATTACTGACGACTCTAGTGATAGACTTTTTTTACTTAATGAATTAAAGAAAATTACTCAAAATGTATGTCTTAGAGCGAGTGACGCAAATTTAGAGGCTAAACAAGTTTCTGTTATGCTAAGACGTCAAAATAAGATATGGATTTCAAAAAACAAAAGTATTTCAACTTGAACTAGCAACTTTGATTTGATATGAAAAAATGTTGAATTGATTTTTGATTCTTTGTGAGATGAAGAGCCACTTCGTGGTTTGGGGGTAAGTATTGGTAATTTAAGGACAATTTTTAATTCTGATTCTTCATTTGATATACTTTCTAGCGATTCAAAAAATATGGTTGAAAAAATAATTAATGAACAAAATTTTATAAATGGTAATAATTTATTAAAAACTTTATATCAATATAGCATGGAAAAAAATATCAATACAGACAATATAAAATTTCTAAGAAAGAATTCAAAGACAAAAAACAAGAGAATTAGTTTGGAGGATTAAATGAAAATAGGAATATATGGTGGTAGTTTTAATCCAATTCATAAAGGCCATATTAGCTTAGCAAAATTCGCAATAAATGAGCTTTCATTAGATAGGTTATATTTTGTGCCCACTAATAAAAACCCCTTTAAGAATAGTAGTGAGTATGTTGCTAATAACCATCGCATTAATATGATCAATATGGTCTTGGAAGATAAAATGTTTTTGTCTGAGTTTGAAACCAATAGAAAAGGTAATTCATACACAATTGATACAATAAATTATTTTAGAAGCAAATTCCCTAATGATGAACTTTATTTATTTATTGGCACCGATAATGTACCCATGTTAAATAAATGAAAAAAAATTGATGAGATTGCTAATAAAGTAAAAATTTGTGCATTTAACCGCGGTAATAAGTTTTCAAAAGTTAATGCGAAGAAATTTAATGTAAGAATTTTGAACAATACTATTTATAATTTTTCTTCAACAAAATATAGAAAAGGTGATTTTTCGCAAGTAGAAGATAGAGTACAAAAATACATCGGTGAAAATTTTTTATATTTTGAGGAAATTGCTAAAAATCTAATCTTTGATATTAAAGATAAAGAAAAGCAATTTAGATATTTTCACTTAAAATGGACGGCAGAATTTGCTATAAAGCTTGCAAAATTAAATAATTATAAAATAAAAAATGCTTACCAAGCGGGTTATGCTCATGATATAACCAAGAATTGGAATGAACAAGATGCATATGATTTTTTGGAAAAATACGGATTTAGTCGAACAAATTTGGAGCCATATAAATTGCATCAAACCACAGCTTTTTTTTGGTTAAGAGATGTTTATAAATATAATAATCCGGAAGTTCTCTCAGCAATTAAAAAGCATACTTCATTAGATATAGAATTATCGTTGCTTGATAAGATTCTTTATGTTGCTGATAAGATAAGTCAGGGCCGTAGATGAGAAGGAATAGAAAAAATAAGACAACTAAGCTTTCAAAATTTTGATAAAGCATTTTCATATATTGTTTCAAGGTGTGCAAAATATGAATCTGATGTTAGAGGCCATTGCTTCAGCGAGGAGCAAAAAGAAATATATAAAAAATGAGGCGAAAATTAAAACCTCATTTTTTTTATATATCCAAGGTTTTTAGAGATAACAAATCAATTAGCAATAATTCGCTAATCAATGAAATTTAATAATAAAAATAAAAATTAGCACTCATTTTATTAAAGTGCTAAAAAATATGGTACAATTATTTTATAAATTATTGAAAGATGATTTAAATATGTAAAAAATCTTAATCTTAAATTTTAAAAAAGGAGATAAAGAATATGACAAAAGAAGTTATTTTAGGAATTGACCTTGGTACAACTAACTCTGTGGTTTCGATTGTTGAAAACGGAACTCCTAAGGTTTTAGAAAATCCAAATGGTAAGAGAACTACCCCATCTGTTGTTGCCTTTAAAAACGGCGAAACAATAATTGGTGAGAGTGCAAAAAGACAATTAGAGACAAATCCAGATAGTATTGCCTCAATTAAAAGATTAATGGGTGGTTCAAAAACTGTTAAAGCAAATCAAAAAGATTATAAACCTGAGGAAATTAGTGCCTTAATTCTTTCATATATGAAAGAATATGCGCAAAAGAAAATTGGGAGCGCAGTTAAAAAAGCAGTTATTACAGTTCCAGCGTATTTTGATAATGCGCAACGTGAAGCAACTAAAAATGCCGGTATTATTGCAGGTCTAGATGTTGTTAGAATTATCAATGAACCAACTGCAGCAGCATTAGCATTTGGGTTAGATAAGTCAAAGGATGAAAATCACAAAATATTAGTATTTGATCTTGGGGGCGGTACTTTTGACGTTTCTATTCTTGAAATGGAAAATGGAACATTTGAAGTGTTATCAACCTCTGGCGATAATCATTTAGGTGGTGACGATTGAGACCACAAAATTGTTGATTGACTAATTAAAGAAATAAGCAATAAGTATAAATACGATGCTAGAAATGATAAGATGGCAATGGCTAGATTGAAAGAAGAAGCAGAAAGAGCAAAAATTTCACTTTCAGAATCATTGGTTGCAAACATTTCACTTCCATTTTTAGCTATGAATGAAAATGGTCCAATTAATGTTGAATTAGAGCTAAAAAGATCAGAATTTGAGGCAATGACTTCGGACTTATTAGAAAAAACTAAAAAGCCATTGCTTGATGCATTAAATGAAGCAAAATTAAATTGAAATGACATTACCGAAGTTTTATTGGTCGGTGGTTCAACAAGAATGCCAGCTGTTCAAAAAATAGTTTCTGATATTACTGGCAAAAAACCAAATAATTCAATTAATCCTGATGAGGTAGTTAGTGTTGGTGCTGCTATTCAGGGTGCAGTTCTTGCTGGCGATATTCAAGATGTTCTATTGCTTGATGTTACTCCGTTGACCCTAGGTATTGTTGTTGAGGGAGATATTGTCGCACCCTTAATCCCAAGAAATACTACTATTCCTGTAACAAGAAGTCAAATCTTTTCAACTGCCGCAGATAATCAAACCTCTGTATCGATTGTTGTTACACAAGGTGAAAGACAAATGGCACAAGATAATAAATTTTTGGGAAGATTTGATCTTAGCGGAATAAGCCCTGCACCAAGAGGAGTACCACAAATTGAAGTAAGTTTTTCAATTGATGTTAATGGTATTACCAAGGTTACAGCCAAAGATAAAAAGACAAATCAAGAACAAAGCATTACTATTCAAAATACATCTTCATTATCGAAGGAAGATGTTGAAAAAATGGTGCAAGAAGCCGAACTTAATAGAGAAGCTGATCAGAAAAAACGTCGCGAAATTGAATTGACTGTTAGAGCAGAACAATTAATTCATCAAATTGACAAAACTCTTGAATCAGAAGAAGCTAAAAAAATAGAGGAATCACAACTTTCTGAAATTAAAAAGGTTAAGGAAGATATCCAAAAAGAATTGAATGATAAAAATTATGATGAATTAGAAAAGAAAATAAATGATTTTGAACAAAAAATGTCTCAAGCTATGGAGTTCATAAAGAAGCAACAACAGCAACAACAACAAAATACGACCCCACAAACAGATGAGAATAATACTGAAATGAACTAATTTATAATATATTAAAAACCACTTATTAGTGGTTTTTATTTCACATTTTTGTTTAAAAAATTGCATTAAAAATATAATTATAATTATAAAAAATATGTATTATTGCTAATTTAATATATAATTATATATTATAAATTTGAAAGGTCTAAAAAATGAAAACTTCAGCATTTAAATATTCGAAATTTGCATTTAATACTGTTTTTAAGAAGAAAAGTTCGATTATCATTCCTGCTATAACTTTAATTTTTTCATTTATAGTTGGTTTTGTATTTAAATTTGTGATTAGCGAAAAATATTTGACGCTTGCTTCATATCTTTATATTTTTTCTGTTCTTATAGTAACTGTATTATTTGCATCTATTAAGGCGCTAAATATTTTTAAAGATTTCGAACAGGAAGGATTAGAGCTTGTTAGCATTGCTAAACCGATCTCAAGAAAAGGGTTGGTTTTAGGTAAATTATTATCATTAATATACTTCGGTTTATTATGATCAACAGTTCTTTTTATTTCTTCATTATTGTCAACATACGCATTATATTCAGGACCAAATCTGTTTTTATATTCGCTATTATTTTTTGTTATCTCCTTAGCATCTTACTTAATGATTGCTTTAATTACAGCGCTAATAGGATATAAGCTAAGCCAAAAAATTGCTATTACATTGCCTTTGGTGTTTTTTATTCCATTAGCTCTTGGTGGTTCTTTATTGTCAGCTAACGCAACAACAAACGTTAATAACGCTGCTTACTTTATTAATAAGAAATATCCATATCACTTTTCTGGTAATGAAGCAAATGTTGAACCATATTTTATAAACAATAATAAGGATGAGTTGTTAATTATTCCCAACGGATCTCAAAATAAGCAATTTTCAAACGAGCAAGTCTCATATCTTAGAGAGGTAATGAAACTTGCTAATAATTCATCGAGTGAGTGGCAATTTTATTCATGATTATCTATTCCGTATCAATTACTAGATATTTTTAATACTAAAAACCAAAATGTTTTTGAGTCAATTAGCAAAACTAAATACTCAAATCAAGATAATTATATTTATTATAACAATCTAGATAGCATTTTATATAAATATAAGTTAGACGAAAATCCTAAATTGCCTAAATTTACGGTTACATCCAAAGAAGGTAATATTGAAAAGTATATTGTTCCAGGATTGTTAAAATCTAATTCAGTTATACCTAATACTATTAATACTGATATTATTTATGCGAGAGAGGGAGCATCTAGCGTTAATATTTCATTCCCTGAGGATAACTCACAATTTTCTGCCGAAAACAATATTGTAGGGAGATTAAAATGACAATATGTTTATGAAGCATTAAATGATAAAATTTTTAACAATATAGCTAAAAGATTTGTTGATGATTTTATAAAGAATAAAACATCTGAAAATGTTATTGATTTGCATAATGAATTAACAAAAGGTATTTCTACTTTTATAAATAATTTAGAAAGTCCAATTAATCAATATTTGAATTCAAATGTTACAGTATTCAACGAAAACGCTGTTAAAGAAAAGAAATTGCAATCAGAAATAGAGAGAAAAATATATTTAGGCGTTGCATTACTAAACTATATATATTTTAATTACCAAAATAATAAAATTTTTGAAGCAGTTATAAAAAATCCAAAAAGTTCAAGTTCATATGGCGATAATCAAATTGAATTAAAAATAGCTGGTTTCAATTATTACATCGGAGGATATGCAGGGTTTGAAAAGAGACTTTTTGTTAAGAATGAAAAAGTTTTAATTAGATACGAGTTAACAACAAGCCCTACAAACTATCTTTTCCAATCTGCGGATAAAGTGTTTGCTATAAATCGTGAAAAACAAATTGTTAATAAAAATGTTTACTTTATTTTATGAGCAATTTTGATTGGTGTATTATTTGCTTCAGTTTTTGCTTTATACAAGAGAAAGGATTACAAGTAATTATGGAAAATATTCTAGAAATCATTAATCTAAAAAAAATCTTTCCAAAAACTGATCGCGGAATTAAATCAATTAATTTTGCTATAAAGCATGGTGCATTTCATGCCTTTATCGGAGAAAACGGTGCCGGTAAAACAACAACAATAAAAACAATTATTGGCGCATATGCAAATTATGAGGGTGATATTTTAATAAATAATATTAATATCAAAAAAGCAGAAGCACGTTCAATTATTGGATATGTTCCAGAAGTTGCTGAATTTCCGAAAGAATTAACCGTTTTTGATTATCTTTACAATCTTTCAATACTATCAAATATCAAAAAAACTGATGCTATTAATGAAATTAAAAACTACCTTAAATTTTTTAATATAGAACAGTTATTGTATGAAAGACCTTATACATTTTCTTCTGGACAAAAAAAGAAGATTTTATTAATTCAAGCACTATTGCATAAACCCGAACTATTAATTCTCGATGAACCAGCGGCTAATTTGGATCCGACAGCTAGATTTGAACTTTTTTCATTGTTAAAAGATATTAATGAAAATGAAAAAATTACAATTTTAATTAGTTCCCATGTTTTGGCTGAAATCGATAAATATGTTAACTCTGTAACCCTAATACATAATGGCAATATCTTATATACCGGAATTAAAAAAGAACCATTAGAAAAACTATTTTATGAAAAAGTTATATCTAACTAGCTTGGTTTTGCCGATATTACCGCTTTGTGCTATTAGCTGTGCTAACATAAATAATATTAGAGATACTTCTATCGATTTTCCTAAAAAACAAAGAAAAGAATATTATAGAAATGAATCAATTAGTTTATTGCTTGATTTCTTTGCTAAAAATAATCTTAATGAAAAAAATATTTACATTTTTCAACAAGAAAATAAATCAGATTCTAAATTTAACGAATTAAAATATGCTTTTGTTTATGACCCTGTATTTATTCAAAATAGCGTTCATAAAAACCAAGATTATCGTCCTTTGGCGTTAACTTCAATGCAGGTTATTAAAAATACATTATCAAATGATTGATATTGAACGTTGAATAATTTATCTAAATTTAAGTACATTTTTAATCCTTATGGCGATAGATATAAAACTTTTGCCAAAGAGCAAGAATACTTTAATGAGGTTAGAAAAAAATTTAATTCTCTTTCTATTAGCGTGCAAGATAATACACCTAAAAAATTGATTAAAATGCCTTTTAAGGATATACCTGAACTTAAAAAATATAATGTCTTCACAGACAAGGAAATTGTTTATCTTTTATTTGATAATAACAAGGTAATTAAGATTTGGAAATTTATAGATAAGGGAATCCCTAAACTTTTGATAGTTCCAGATATTCTTATTTTTAAAAATGAAATGAATATTGAAGATCAACTAAAACAACTAGAAGAAAAAATTTTTGAGAAGCGTGTTAAAACTTTCAAATCGAATTTAGAATCAGCAAAAGAAGATGCCGAACTAGAAAATGAGCCATTTGATGAAAAAACTTTTATTAAGCCATACATTGATGAAAAATATATTGAATTTCACGCTATATATCAATATAATGATGATCTAGCTGATGTTTTAAATGAAATAAATAAAGAAGAACTTAAAATATTTAAATTTACTATGAGGTTTATCGATGAAAAAAATTAATAAGATTATTTTATCTACTTCATTTATTTCAGTCTTACCTTTATCATATGGGCTAGTTTCGTGTATTAATAATGAGCCAAGCACTCAATTAAGAAATAATATCCCTAAGGGTTTTGAATATATTCCTAATATTGAAAATCCTGATGAAGAGAGAACCAACTTATTGATAAAGCAGTTAATAGACCTAAGATTTAAAGGCGATGAAGTAGCAAAAACAAATTTTCTTGAGTCTCAAAAAGATGAGAAGAAGCTTTTTGATGAGGCAAAAAAAATAACCCAAAAGTTTACCGATGAAAATAATGAGGAAAACATTAAAAAATTAAGGGATTTTTATTCTAAAAATTGACTATTTGTTATAAAAAACATTAAAAGATTTACATGAACTTTTTTGGATTGATGAAAATTTCCGGATTTTGGTCAAGTTAAGCATAGCGATGAATTTATCGCAGCTTTAAAAAACCACGCAGAAAAATTTGAACCAAATGATGCAAATTTTATTGATAACAACTGGGATCAATTGAGAGAAGGAGATGAATCGCCTGAATCCAAAGATGATATTTTTTATCTTAAGAAAAACAAGTTCTTATTAAGAATTTTGATTTCTAAAAATAAAAGTGATAAAAGTTTTTTGACTTTTGATAGAATGATTTATTTTCCTAAATCAATATCTTCGAAGATATCAATTAAGTTAGTTTCAGATGCTGTTCACAATGCGATTATTCATCATAACAAACGTGGATTTGATGCTTTTGAGAATGTTGTTGTTAAGAACTATAATTTTCCAGCACTTGGTTTATTAATATTGAAGGACATATAATATTATGAAGCGAAAAAAAATAATTCTTTCTGGTTTAGCTCTTGCTACATTATTTGCACCAATTGCTGTTATATCATGCCAAAATACGAGTCAGCAAAATAACAAATCTAAATTATCCCCAATAGCTGTTAATGATGAAAAAGAGAAAAAATGAGATGTTTTTTTGAAATATGAATATGTTAATTCACTTCTTGATTTAGCCTTTAAAAACAACGCTGATAAAAATGCCTATATACATAAACAAAAAAGGATAAATGATAACTATTTAACCGAGATTAAAGATTATTTGCTTTATGCCAATAATGTTATTGCATTTTTTAAATCAAATGATAATTTTAATTCAAAGAATAAGGTCATTGCTTTGGAAAAATATCGCCCTGAATTAGCTAAACTTTTTAAAGATAATTGATTATGGTTTTTGTTTAATCTTGATCGATTTACGTTTGCTCTTTATGAAGCTTTTAATCAATTTAAAGGTATTACTGATATTTTAAGTAAAGAACTTCAAAAAAACAGTTTGGATCTAGGATCATTTAATCGCCCTAAAACAAATGAAATGCTTCAATATGTTATTGAAGAAAGTTCACAAAATAATAAAGATTCCTATGATGTTTATTTATTAACTAAGCAAGGTATTATTCTTGAATTATCGATTACTAAAAAATCTGACGGAAATTCAGAAGTCTCAATTTTTACATATTCTCATATTTATCCGGCTTTGTTTCAAAATGAAGCTATTTTAAAGAAATTTGATCTTGCAAAATATGTAAGAGCCTTGAGATTATACAAAACAAGCGCCGATAAGGCTTATATAAAAACTTTATTCGATGAAGAATTTGGCGGCGAACCGCTTAGATTCACAATTGTCTATGTTGATGATTCAAAATAAAAATAAATATTTATTTTAAAAACTAAAACTCACAAAATTAATTGTGAGTTTTTTATTTATTTATTTATTTATTTTTTGTAAAAATTTTGTTTCCTAATTTTATATACTCATTAACCTTGTCATCAAGAATTTCGAAAGCCATATTATAAATTTCTTTTGAATATACATCGACGCCAGCGTCCCTTAAGACATTAACCGGTCAATCTTTATCTCCTGCTGATAGAAAGTTGTTAACATAATTTTCCAATGCGCTTTTTCCTTCGACTTTATATTTTTGAAAGAAGAAGTTTGCCACAATGTAACCGAGTGCATATTTATAAACATAAAAATATGAAAAGAAATGAGGCACCATAACGCTATGAATATTTATTGGATTGCCAATTTTTACTTCATTTTCACTTATTTGATATTTTTTTGATACATCAACATAAATTTTTTCAATAGCTTCATATGAATTAAGAGGTTCATTATTATCAATGCGATTATATAACTCATATTCAAAATTAGACCAATGTGTTTGTCTTAATACTGTGACGACAAAGTCATTAATGCTTTCATTAAGTAAAAAGAATTTTTCTTCATCTGTTTTTGCTTTTGAAATTAAATAATCATTTAGTAATAACTCATTAAATATTGAAGCTATTTCGGCTATGAATATAGTGTATTGACTTCGATATACACTTTGGTTTTTATTTGAAAAATATGAATGCATTGAGTGTCCCATTTCATGGCACAAGGTGTTTACAGAGTTGAATGTATTATCTCAGTTCATTAAAATATAAAGCTTATTAATTCCATGTGTTGAACCAATTGAATATGCTCCCGATCTTTTTGAGGGAACATTTATATAATCTATTCATCTTTCTTTGATAGCTCTATCAACTATTTTTGGGTATTCATATGGCATTACTGAGGTTATGTCTTTTAATATTTTTTGGCCATCCTTAATTGAATATGAATTCTTGATTTTTATCAAATCAAGTGAAGTATCTCATAATTCCATTTTTTTATTGAATTTAGCTTCAAAGAATTTAGCATGCGCATTATGATATTTTTTAAATATATCTATATTTGAAATTACGCTTTCATAAATAATTTCAAGCAATTTTTTGTCAACATGGTCATTCATTAAAATTGAATCAAGCGTTGAAGGATATTTTCGATGTAGGGCATTAACCGATAACTCCTTGATATATTGATATAACATTTTGGCTAAAATTTGTTTATGTTTTAAATAACCATTCAAATAATTAAAATAGCTTTCTTTTCTTACTCGTTCATCAGCGTGTTTTCTAAATGATTGCATGCTTGCTCTTGTAATTTCATGTTTTTTGCCATGTCTATCGTGTGCATAGCCAAATGTAATTTCACTATCGGTTAAAACACCAAACAATTCAGTTACATCTGGATGACCAGAGATTGTATCGTTTAAATATGTTTCAATCTTATCATCCAATTTATGATCTAGTTCAAGCAATATTGCCTCAAGATCTTTTTTTACTTCCTTTAATTCTGGTTTATTTAGCCATTCCTTAATTTTTTGTTTATGTCGATCAATACGATTAATTTCTGAGCCCAATCTTTTTGTGTATTTGGCATTTGTTGCTTCAAAAGTTGCTATCATCTCATTGATTTTAGGATCAATAATGTTTATATTTAATTTATTCGATAGATAGTTTTCAATTTTGTTACTCAACAAAATGAATTCCTCATTTAGTTTTATTGAAGCAACAAAATTATCAAAATTATCATATTTTGAATCTTTTATTTCTATTTGTTTCTCAAACAAGGCAAAATATTCATCAAAAAGTTGCTGATATGTTTTATTGCCTAAAATATCTTCCAGGTCAAAGCGATATTCTGACTCAATTTCTTCATATTTACTATATTTTTTCATTAATACCTCCTCGATAAAATTAAATTATACAAAAAATAAGTTCTAGCAGAACTTACTTAATATTATCTTTATCTATAAAAATTAAGCTATCAATTTCACAGTTCAATCTTTTTCTTGCATTAAAACCGTCAAGTTCCATTAGCACAATAATTTTTAGGATTTCAACTCCTTGATCCTTTAACAATTTTGTTATTGCTTCTAAGGTTCCTCCGGTAGCTAGAACATCGTCAATAATAACTGCTTTTTGTCCCGGTTTTACTAATCCCTTTTGAATTTCAAGGATTGAGCGCCCATACTCTAAACCATAAGCACAACTAATAACTTCGCCAGGCAGTTTCCCCTTTTTTCTTACCATAATAAAAGGTTTAGATAATTTAGCGGCTACAGGAGTGCCAAAAAGGAATCCTCTAGCGTCTGGTCCGACGATAATGTCTGCATCTTTAGCTAATTCTGACATAGTATTAATTGTGTAATTTAGGGCATTACCGTTAGCCAAAAGAAGAGATATATCCTTAAATTTAACACCTGGTTCAGGAAAGTTTTCAACTGTTCTAATATATTTTTTTAATTCCATAGCCATAATATTATATTACAAATTTACTTATAAAATAAGTAGTTACAAAAATTAAAATTTGGAAGTAATTGTATTTTTTATAAAAACATTTTTAAAAAATATACTTAATTTTAAATCAAAAATATTGTCAAATGTTTCTTAGAACCTTCGATTCTGATAAAAGTGCTATAATTCTAATTATGAATAGTAAATATGTATATATTGATTTTGAAGCGATATCAAATCCTTTTGCAAGATTATTAGCAATTCCAGTTAATACTCCCTTTGCTTATACAGTGGGTGCTTTAAATCAAAATGGAAAATTCGAAACAAGAACATTTATTATTGATTTTTTAAAAATTAAATCAATAAAAGGCATTTGATCAACATTGAAGCAAAATATAATAAAACATATATACGATATTAATTCAAAAATTGATATTAATGAAATTACATTTATAGGACATAACCCAACATTAGAAAAACAAATATTAATAAAACTGTTTCCAAAAAATTTGGTTAATCCATTATTAGATCCCTCATGTCCTGTTTTATCTTTATCTAAACTCACAGGGCCAAAATTTAGTAAGGAATATTTTCCTAATATAAAGAAGGCTATTAATCAGTCTGACGTTATATCATTAAAAAAACGAACTGCAGGTCGAAACGGTGCAATTGCTGCTTTTGTAGGCTTTTGGTTGTATGTTAATTCAGTTTCACATTTAAGAGCCAATGATAAAAGAAAGAAATATATGCTCAATCTTAATAAAAATTTAGTTATTAAGGAACTTAGACATTATTCAGGTGATGATGTTAATAAAATGATATTTTTAGCTTCTGACCCAGAAAGAACAGATTTGTTAATAAAAAGATATTTATATAAAAAAGATTTTTTAAAGTTAATAAAAAATATTGATTTTGATGATAATTTGACACTAAAGGAAATTAAGGAGAAGATTTGAATTCTTTAATTTAAATTTTAAATATTTTAGAAAGGAGTAATTATGTCATCTAATGTTTTAAAGAAAGAAAAAAAGCATTATTTGAGAAGATTGCTGCCTCAATCTAAGCATGATTTAAAGCTCTATTTTTCAAAAACATGGCCAATAATTATTGGTGAAATTTTGTTTTGCTTAAATGGTTTTTTAGATAACTTTATGGTAAGTCACATTCCTTCAGGAATTGATGCCTTAACTTACGCCAATACTTACACTGGAATTATATATACAATATTTTTTGCTATACAAGGTATTGCAGGTATGTTTGTTGGCCAATATTATGGTAGAAAAGACTTTGATAAGGTTAAACAAATTATGAACCTTAGAATATGGATGTATTTATTTATAAGTATTTTGCTTGCTGTAGCTTCTTGAAGTCAGCCGACTGCATTGATACATCTTATTGGCGGCGCCAAGATTAAGGGCGCAGCTCTAAATGAAGCAAGAATGTATTTAATGCTTATTGCAATTTCGTGAGTTTTGACATCCTTTAACTTTAACACGAATATGCAACTCAATGAAACTGGCCATTCAAATCTAGCTTTTATTTCAGCATGTCTAACTCTTGCTACAAATGCTACAATAAATTCTATTTTGTTGTATGCATTTAAGGGTCATGCTTATTATGCAGCTTTTGGTTCTATTGTTAGTGGATTGGTATGTTTGTTGTCAGATTCCTTATTAACTTACTATAAGGATAGACCAATATTTATTAACATTTTCAAAATTCACTATATAACTAGGCCGATTGCAAAGCAAATATTAAAACGCATACCTGCTATGTTAATAACAATTGTTGCAATGCTTATTCTACCTATTAGAATGATCATTTGAGCTAGAGCCTTTCCGGATGATTTGGCAAACGGTTCCGGAATCGGGGAAAAGTGAATGGGAATTAACGCAGTTACAATTTTAGGTTTAGTTGAGAGTCTCTCATCAATAACATCGGCTATTACCTCTGCCTGTTCATCTAATGTTTCATATTTTGTTGCTGGTAACCTAGGTAAAAATAATTTTGAAGAAGCCAAAAAACACGGTTATGCTCTAAGAGGTTTTCATACTATTTCAGGTTTTTGTATGTCATTGATTATGTTAGGCGTTATTTTTGGTATTGCCTATTCACCCGCTACATCAAAAGGGACACAGGAATCTATTTCTCATAATATTGAGTTTTATTTAAGATCAAGTGACCCAAAGCTAATACAATCAGTGTTTGATGTTCAACTAAAATCTGGAGTAATTGATCCGCAAATAATTAATAAGGTAACTCAAATGCTTAAAGATGTTAGAAATGGACAATCAGATTTCGGCAATAGAGAGATTATTGAATTTCTTAGATTGCCTGTTGTTTTGGAATGAATAAGTCTAATGAAGGCTCAAGTTGCATCAACATTTACTAGAATATTTTTGCTTACATCATTAACATTTTTATTTATTAATCCTATTTGGTGTTGGTTCTATACAGCCGCTGCATTGCCAGGGGCTGGCGGAAGGAATATTGTTGGTTCATTAACTATGTTATCTGCGCATTGATTATCATTTATGTGATTAATAATCCTAACATTTGTAATCATTATACCGCTACGAAATAATCATACAAGCTCCTTGAGTCTCGAATTGTCATATTTTCTATATTTTTCAATTGATTTCGTTAGATGAGGGATATTTGAAATTGTAGCAGCTAAGGTTAATTGATTAAGAAATGTGACTGAAGAGAACCAACATAAGAAACCAAAAACAATTTCGTAAATTAGCATAATTAATATAATTCTTCATTGCTATAAAAAAATATTTGGCGGTTAGTATCAATACTAATCTAATTTAAATTATTTGCGCAGCTAAGAATTTGAGCACTTTTGATAATAATATTAGAATTTTTTAAGTAAACAAGTTACGAGAGTGATATGTTTGGTAAGAAGTATATAAAGATAAAATTAAAATAAAATGCTTAAATAGTTTTTTGTTTATAATTTATATTGTTAAAAAAGGGCAATTACCCAAGCGGCCGAAGGGGACAGTCTCGAAAATTGTTAGGAGTTAATAGCTCGCAAGGGTTCAAATCCCTTATTGCCCGCCATATTATTTTAAAAACAAAATATCCAAAAAAGTAGGCATCTCAAAGGCCTACTTTATTTAATTTTTATACCACTGTTTTTCATTAATTCAAGCGCAAAATCATGATATGTTTTTCTACTATGATTTTCATTTTCAAATGTATCAACAAGTTCTTTATAAATGATAATTTCCTTATCTAAACCCTTAAAATTAAGATATGTTTTCAAGGTAAGGGCAAATTGCAATATGCAAATATCAGTGCAACATCCTAGGATTTCAAATACATCATATTTATAAATTAAGTCAATTAAACCTGATTTAACAAAGGCAAAAAAAGCGTTGGTTGAGTTTTTTTTAATAACATCGGTTACATATGGTTTTAGTTCGTCTACTATTTCAGCTTCTCATGTTTCTTCTAAACAATGTAAAGGGTATGATTTCATTTCTACGTCATTTTCCTTGTGTGAGTCGCAAACAAATAACATTTTTTCATTTTTATTTTTAAATAAATACTTTTCAATCTTTGGGATTAGATTGTTGATATGAATGCTTGCCATTTTTCCTTTGTTACAAAAACCGTTTAGCATATCAATTACAAAAATTATTTTATTCATTATACCCTCTTAATATTAATTTTATAGAATCAATGTATTAAGCTCTTCTATTAAAAAGACCTTGCTATCGTGAATTATTTTAACATTTTTTAAAAAACAATATAATATTAATTTGGATACATCTTTTGTGGGACATAGAGACATATAAATGTTGGTGTATCTAAAGTTCGAATTTTATTTATTTTTTAATTTATATGAAAGGAAATATATGATGGCCGAAGAACAAATGGTTGTTACTTCTGACACAAAGAAAAAAATAAGTTTCTTTGCAGCAATCATGGTCGTACTTGGTGGTTCGATTGGTGTTGGTATCTTCTTAAGATCTAAAGCAGTTCTAGAATACTCTGCCGGAAATATCGCTCTATCATTAGCGACATGATTAATTGCCGGTTTTGCTGTTGTTACTTTAGCTCTTGCTCTAGTTGAAGTAGCGTCAGGTCGTAATGACAACTTAGGTATGATTGGTTGATCTAAGGCGTTTAACACGCTAGCCATATATAAGGCTAATAAGTTCTTTATGACTTACTTATATCTACCATTTACATACTTCTTTATGCCTTATTATGTAATACTTCAATTCCAAGACGCAGCTTCTGGATTTGGATTAACTCCAAACTTTGGTGGATCACATGCTGCTCCATGAATTTACTTCGTTATTGGACTAGTATTAACAATATGAATGCTATTTTCAGCTGGTTTAAGTGGTCGTGCTGGAAACATTCAAAACTTAATAATAACATCAGTTAAGTTTATCCCATTAGTAGCTATCGTAATTGTTGGATTTATCTTCCTAGGATTACGTGTAAAAGAAGGAAATGCAGATATCTGAACCCCTATTACTAAGGAAACATTATTTAACAAAGATTCTACAAACTTCTTAAAATTAACTCCAGTTTTAGGTATATTTGGATCAATTGCAGGTATCTTCTTTGCATTTGATGGTTTCTATGTTTCTGCTGGTATTCAATCAGAAATGAAGAATCCTGAAAAAACTCCTGCAGCTTTAGTTATTGGTCTATTATCAATGACTGGTATTTACATTGTTATTGCTGCAGCTATGTCACTTGGTGCTAAGTCAGGTGGTTTCTATGACTTTGGTGATTTATTAGCAGGAAAAGGTCATGGTTGAGCATTTGGTCTAATTAATGTATTTATTGCTATTGGTGTTATAGGTATTCTAAATGGATTCTCATTATGAGCAACTCGTTTCGTAGAAGACTTAATTAAAGAAGGGGAAATTTATGTTCCTGCTTCAGTATACAGATATATGAAAAACAGTAAAATGCCAATCGTTGGAACTCTATTCTGTTTATTATTATCTCTACCATTTATGGTTGTATTTACAGCAATTGGATCGTATGCATATATCGACATCACTGGTTATGGAACAGGATACGGATACGACATTGGTACATTATTGTCATTCTCAGACTTAATGGCTAACTGAATGGCTGTATTTGCATTTATGTTTATTGCATTAGCAGTTGTTGGTGCTCTTGAAAACAGAAAGAAAAACTTTATTGCTGTTCAAAAGAACAAACACACAGTATGAGCAGGTATTATTGCTGTTGTTATGGTTATAACAACATTAGTATTCTACATGTTAGATCCATTTGTTTCACTTGGATTGACACTTGCTAAATACTTCACAGCTCAAGGAACTGATAAGGCAAACTTTGTTTCTGACTTAGTTGGATATGGTGCAACATCAGCATTATTTGTTCTATATATGGTAATTTTCTTTGCTTCAACACCTATTGAAAAACAATTAGCTCTATGAAGAAGAGAAAAATTATCAAAAATTCTTGCTGGTCAATACTGTGAATGTGAAGCAGAATATTACTGCCCATGCAGATTAGAATTAGCTAAAGAAGCAAATGAATTAAATAATTTAGTTATTAATACATTTGAAACAGCTCGTTAATTCCAAAAAAAATATAAAAACTAGCACTTATTTTAAAGTGCTGGTTTTTATATTTTTGTATTTTATTAAAACGGGTTCATTATTTTTTTTACTCCCCTTAAAAACTATAAAAATAATGTAAAATTTTAAAAATATATCAATAAAATTATTTCCACTGTTTTGTAAAATAAAAAGGTAACTTATGAAAAAAGAAAAGATCGAAAAATACCCAGAAATTAATGATGATATGTTAGATACTAGGATAAAAGAAGGGTTAACTTCAGCTGAAGCTGCTCATCGCCAGGAAACATTTGGTTTAAATGAATTAAAAAAAACAAAGAAAATAAATCCTTTTTTTACATATTTAACTCAATTTAAAGATATCCTTGTAATTATTTTGTTGTTTGCTGCATTGTTATCATATATTTTTGCAATTATTAGCGCATCTAATAGGCAATGAAACTTTAATACAGAATTAGTTGTTGAATTTATTGAGCCATCAATTATATTATTTGTAGTCTTAACAAATTCTCTTGTTGGTGCAATTCAGGAAATAAAAAGTGCAAAGGCTGTTGATGCATTAAGTAAATTAAATCCCTTGCAGGCCAAAGTTATCCGTGATGGTATATTAATTTCAATAGATTCAAAAGATGTTACGATTGGAGATGTTATATTGCTAGAAGCTGGCGATGTGGTGCCTGCTGATGGTTATTTATTATTTTCTTCGAATTTATCGTCAATTGAATCCTCACTGACGGGTGAAAGTGAACCGGCAATAAAAGATTATAATTTCAAGAGGAATTTAGATTTACCTTTAGCTGATCGTAAATTTATGTTATATTCATCTTCAATTATTGCTAGCGGAACTGGTTATTATGTCGTTAGTGCTATTGGACAACAAACCGAGCTTGGTAAAATTTCATCACTTGTAAGCAATCAAAAAGAGGCTATGAGTCCACTACAAATTAAAATTAACAAATTAGGAAAAATATTTGGATATGTAGGACTTGGATTATTTTTATGTAGCATGCTAGCACAAATTTTGTTTGCTGTCTCAAGCCCTTCTTTGTATAAGGAAATGACCTTTTGAAGTACAGTTATTGTTAACGGAGTTTCGCTAGCCGTCGCCGCCATTCCTGAGGGTCTAATTGCATTTACTTCAATTATTTTGGCAATAGGAGTTCAAAGAATGGCTAAGAAACAAGCAATTGTCAAGGATTTGATGGCAGTTGAATCTCTTGGCAGCTGTGCAGTTATTTGCTCTGATAAAACAGGTACTTTAACTCAAAATAAAATGACAATTGTTGACATTTTTAGTTCAGATAATAAAAAACTCAGTGATACATCGATGAATGAAAAATATCTAAAAATTATTGAGTACGGTTCACTTTGTTCAGAGGCAAATTTATCACTAGATAATGGAGAATTTAAGGTTGTTGGCGATCCTACAGAGTCATCGTTTTTATATGAATTATATAAGCATTCAAAATTTATGACCAAGGCTAAACTTGAGTCACAATACAAGCGTATTCATGTTTGACCATTTGATTCTGATCGTAAATTGATGACTACTATCAATAAGATTGGCGATAAATATATAGTTATCGTTAAAGGTGCACCTGATGTTTTAGTTAATAGAACATTAACAACTATTTATGAAAAAAATAGCATTTTTCATATTAATAATCAATGGTCAAATGAGTCATACCGAGTATTGGCGGTTGCATCTAAAGAAATAACTAAATCAACTTTAGAGGAATTGCTAGCTAAGAATAATAGTGATCAACTTGATTTTCTAGAGAATAATTTAAATTTTGAAGGTTTAGTTGCTATGATTGATCCTCCTAGAGAAGAGGCAAGAGACGCAATTTCAATTTGTCGTCAAGCTGGTATTAAACCAGTAATGATTACTGGTGATAATATAAATACAGCTATTTCAATTGCTAAAAAATTAAATATTTTTAATGAAGGCGATCTAGCGATAACTGGCATAGAGTTAGATAAAATTAGCGATCAAGAATTAAGCCAAAATATTGAGAAATACTCAGTTTATGCTCGCGTTAAGCCAGAAGATAAACTTAGAATTGTAAATGCTTGACAAAAAAGAAATCAAGTTGTAGCAATGACCGGCGATGGAGTCAATGATGCTCCTGCCTTAAAGGCATCTGATATTGGCTGTGCGATGGGTATTACTGGTACAGAAGCCTCAAAGCAAGCAGCCAATATGATACTAGCTGATGATAATTTTACGACAATTGTTTCAGCAGTAAAAAACGGTCGTTCAATATATCAAAAAATAAAAAATGTAATTCAGAATTTGCTAATTACTTCTGTTGCTGAAATTATATTAGTTTTTCTTGGATTGTTGATATTTAAGGCTGTATTTCATAATTGAGATGTTTTGAAGAATAAAGAAATATATATTTTATCAGCAACACAACTTTTATGAATTAACTTATTTACCCATGGTTTTCCGGCCATCGCTTTAGGACTACAAGATACAAAAGAGGATTATATGAATCGACGTCCTCTTTCAAAATATGAGTCAATATTTGCTAATAAAATGGGTATAAATATTTTATGGCAGGGCGTCTTAATAGGTATTATATCAATGATTGGCTATTATTTGGGTGCGTTATGGGCTTATAATCAGGGTCTTGGGCCTGATAAAATAATTAGTGCCGCTTCAACTATTGCCTTTTTAATTCTTGGTATTACGTCAGCTTTTAACTCAGTTAATTTAATGTCTAAAAAACCAATAATTCTTTCAAATCCATTATATTATTGAAAGGTTTATGCATCTGTTATCTTCTCATTGTCATTTTTATTGCTTGTTGCCCTTGTTCAAAAAATAACAATAGCATTTAAGGGATATGAGGATATTTCATCATCACCGACATTGCTTGCTTATGGGCTTGGCCTTCCATTAATTATTATTCCTATTTATTTTGTTCATAAGGTCATATTATTGTTAATTGAAAAAAGAAGAAGTAAAAATAACTCTATTGTGAATTTCGAAATGATATTAACTCCGAAAGAAAGAAAACAAGCTAAAAAATAAGCTTAAATTATCAAAAAATGATATGTACCCAGAATCCTGGACACATATTTATTAACTAGGCAACACAAA
>NZ_JBSQAZ010000008.1:0-40926 GCF_053851615.1 Mycoplasma sp. 1890 | reverse complement strand
TCCATTTGTGTTGCCTAGTTAATAAATATGTGTCCAGGATTCTGGGTACATATCATTTTAGCTTAATTAAGGCCTATTTTTTTATATTTCTATAATACAAACAAATAATGAAAATAATATATTATAAGAACTAACCTAATTTATTTCATCTTCATCTACTGTTTCTTGTTCTTGGTCTCTTGTTTTTTCTCTTCCTGACTTCTTTTCTCTATATATTTCAAGCACAGTTCTTATAAATGATTCATCTTCAAAGTCCGTAATGTTCATCGCAGGCACACCAGGAACAAAAGTTCCCTGTTTAACCTGAGCAACAAATTCCTTTAATGTTTGAACGATTTCTGTTTCATCAATTCCCATATCAATTAAAGGTTCAACGAAACTTTCTATAAATGCGTATCTCAAATCATCACGAGTTTGAATTTTTGAAGTATCAAAAGGCAAGTCTAAATCACCATTCTTAACTTTTTCAATCATTTCTTTCTCAGATTCTGCATATTTTTCAGGATTACTTAGAATTTCTTGAATTTTCTTTACATCATTATGTTCAGATTCCGATAATTCTTTCGAACCAAAGAAATTACCTATTGAACCCATATTAAGTAAATCATGGTCATTTAAACTAGGGGCAATGTATTCAAAGTATGACTGATATATTTTATCTTTACTTCTTCATTCAAAAATTGATGAAATTTCTTTAGATATGGTTGAAAGTTCTAATCTTGAAAGAAGACCGAAATCAAAAAATTCCGTCGTAGCTGAAACTTCCCCAAAGGAAGGAACAAGAGAATTATGGAAAGCATATACGTAATTATTATCATATAAAGATTTTGCTAGTTGCATACCAAAAACGCTTGTGTTTTTGCTATTTTCGACCCTATTTGTTTTATTAAATTTTAATGAATGCTTTAATACCGCATCTGTGTTTTGCTTTAGCATAGCGCTAAATCTTTCGGCCAATGATACTCCAGCGTATTTAATGCCCTTCTTAAGAGTAAATTCAAACGAAACAACCGAAAAATCAGATAATATTGCTGTAAAATAATTTGATTTCTTATCAAGATATTCTATTTTTTTGAATAAAAAGTCATCAACATTGGCAATCAAGCCTTTTTGAGCTCTTGTTTCAAAAGTTATTTCTCTAAGTTCTTTCTCATCAAATTCACTTGTATCAAAGATTGGATAATATGGATTCTTATTATATCCATAGAAAGATAGAATTAATCTACCCAATTCCTCAAATGTTAAATTATCAGATATAATTAGTTCTAACGGCTGATCTTCGCCCAAAAAGTCAACTAGTTTAACATTAGTTTCATTAAAAAAAGGAGATAATTTATTAATATTATTAACCTTTAAAATATAATTTTGTCCAATTCTTGTTACCTTCATTTTACTTCTCCTTTATAAATTCATGAAACATATATTTTCTTGTAATATTCTTTAATCGATATAAATAGTCCAAAATAGCTTCTCCTAACCCATTTTGTGCTACATCACTTGTAAAAAGTTTAGCAGTTTTTAATACTTCATTAGATGAATTATCCATTGCATATGAATAATCAGTAAGTTTTAACATCGAGGTATCATTATTACTATCTCCGATAGTCATAACTTCTTTTAGCATTACTTCTTCATTGCTATAAATATTTTCGACCATTCATCTAACGGCACTTCCTTTATTAACTCCTAACGAATTAATTTCGATATTGCAATGGGTCACAATAATTTCCATTTTATCTTTTAGGTGTTTGATACTATCATATATTTTTTCATATAGTGTTGTTGATGGCTGATCGTCAATGGCATACAACTCAATTTTAATAGGTTTTATAAACTCACCTTTTCACAATTTAGGTATCATTTTCTTATTTTTGTCACTAACAAAATGATAATTTATAACCTCGTCAATTATAATCTTTTCATCTTTTAGATAAAAATAATTTTTGTCATCTCAAAAAATAACTTGTAAATTTAACTCATTTGCAATTTTAATTACTTCTTCTAAATAAGAGAATTCAATATTTCAGCTCTTAATAATCTCTGCTTTTTTCACGTCATATATTTCAGCACCAGATGAACAAAGAAGATATCTCACATTTAGTCTTTTAGCTAAATTTAACATGCGCTCTTGCACCGGATTTCCGGTGCATATGTTAAAATCAGCACCATTATCAATAGCAAACCTAATATCATATTCGGTATCTGGTCTTAAATCAAAATTTCGATACAGCGTACCATCTACATCGCTAAAAATAACAGGTTTTTTGTTATTAATTATTGCATACATTATTTAGCTCTTCCTTTCTTAGCTTTAAAAGCTATTTTCTTGCGCTTAACCAATATTGCTATTATTATATATAAAAATAATGCACTAAAGCTAATTGTGGGGACAACATATCCAACAATTTTCCACTTTTTATTGCTATCATTATTTTTATCATATTCTCTATTATAAAACCAATGGCCATATAGAACAATCTTGTTGCTACTAATATTTTTTAATTCCTCAATTTTCTTGGCTTCTTTTAAATATTTTTTCTTTGTTAACCAAGTCCAAACTAATATGGCTGCTTCAGGCAAGGGGAGTTTTTGACTTCTCAAAATTACTATCAATTTTTCATCATCATTTTTTGTTTTATTATAGTTATCAACAAGATCAATAAAATCCTTAGAAATATATTTTTTAGCAGTTATATTATTATCCAACGCTTGCGACTCTTTTGATGTTAAATCAGAACTTTTACCATTTATTTCTATTTTATCCAAGGCGTTTAACCCTTTTTCACTACCCCACTCAAAGAATGATTCATAAGTATAATCCTTATAAGAAATATTTTCATCTTTTACTTTTTTAGCCAAAAGAAAATCATCTCAATTAAGCTTTTCATATTTTTGTTTAATAGCACTAAATTCAAGGCTTTTATCTTCTTCAACTTGATTTTTATTTTTACATGAAACAACTAATGGTGCAGTTGCAAAAACAGGTAATGTAACTAATGATGATAGAAATATTTTTTTTTGCATTTTCTTCATAATTACAATAAATTTTATAATAATTAAGGCTATTTTTTGAATATTTGAAATAACCAAAAAATATTACATTATTTATGTTTAAATTATTAATAGCATTATTCTAAAAATAAGGAGGTAAAAATATGAATAATCTTTTAATTGCCTTGATTGTAATTAGTGCATTAGCACTAATAGGAATAGTTTCCATATTATCTTATTTAATCACACAAAGATTAAGAGCTGAAAAGGCAAAAACAAAAACTGAGGAAATTATAAAAAATGAAATCCAAAACCATCTAAATGAAATTAATAACCATATTGAAATAAAATTAGATAAGTTAGAACTAAATCAAAAAGGTTTTTTAACTGAAATCATTGGTGATAAAATAAATAATTTAAAAAATGAATTAAACAAAACAATAAATGAATTTGGAAAGTCTTATAATGAAATAATCAACAATAATTTGGTTCGAATAGCTAGTGTTATAAAAGAAAGTAATAAGGTTCAAAATGAAGATCTAAATAAATTATCAAATGTTTTAAGAGAAAATGTTAATACAAGACTTGAAGATATAACTAAAAGAAATCGTGAGTGATTTGAAGAAATTAAAACAAAAATAGATAAACACTTTGAAGATAAATTAACAAAACAAATCAATGAACATTTTAATAATATCAAGAGCTCGATGGATGAAATGAACAAAGGCATGACTGAATTTAGCACTATTCAAAAAAGTGTTATTGATCTTAACAAAGCTTTTTCAAACAATAAAACTGTAGGAAATTTTGGTGAATTCTCATTAAGACAAATTTTAGAAAACCATTTTCCGTCACTTAAAAATAATCTCTGATTTGAACAATATAAAATTGATCCAAAAAGTGATGAAAAAGTAGATTTTGTTATTAGGTCAAAAAATATTATTGATGGCAAAGAACAAGAAATCATTATTCCGATTGATAGCAAATTTCCTTTAGATACATGAAATAAATATATTGATAAGGAAAATGAAGTAGATAAAAAGGATGCTCTTAAAAAATTAAGAGATAAACTTAAAGAAATGGCTAAAAGTATTAGAGATAAATATATCAAACCATATCATAATACTACACCTTTTGCCATATTATTTCTGCCATCTGAGAGCATACACCTAACATTAATTCAAGACAATAACTTTATACCTGCAATATTCAATGATTATAAAATATTAATAATAGGCCCAAGTTTTATGATGGCTTTTATATATAGTTACTCTGTTCAAAACCAAAATTATAGAGTTGCAAAAGATATTGAAAAAATTAAAGATTTATTTATCGAAATTCAAAATAAATACAATGCTGTTAATAACAATATTATTGATGGTTTAGAATCTATTGGACAAGCATCTAAAAAGATTGGAAAAGCATACAAATATACAAACGAAGTCATTAATAAAATTAGCAAAAACTCTAATGAATTAGGCATTCCTGCCCCCGTTATAAAGGAAACCACTGAAAAGAAGAAAAATAAAATAAATGCCCTAATTTCTGATGACATTTAAAAAAATAAAAAAATATGTTGCACATATTGTGCAGCATATTTTTCAAACTAAAATTATTTTGTAATCTTTGTTACAGTTCCGGCACCAACAGTTCTACCACCTTCACGGATTGAGAATCTTGTTCCTTCTTCAACAGCAATAGGTGCAATTAAAGTAACTTTTAATTCAACTGTATCCCCTGGCATAACCATTTCACGTTGTCCGATGAATGCAATTCCACCTGTAACGTCTGTTGTACGGAAGTAGAATTGTGGTTTATAGTTTTGGAAGAAAGGTGTGTGACGTCCACCTTCTTCTTTTTTAAGAACATAAACTGTAGCTTCAAATTCTGTGTGAGGAACGATTGTTTTAGGTTTTGCTAAAACTTGTCCACGTTCAATTTCTGATCTATCAATACCACGTAGTAATAAACCAGCATTATCCCCAGCTTGAGCTTCTTTTAGGTTCTTTCTAAACATTTCGATACCGGTAACAACTGTTTTCTTAGTTGGCTTTAATCCAACAATTTCAACTTCTTCGTTAAGTGATAAAACACCACGTTCAACTCTACCAGTTGCAACTGTTCCACGTCCTGTAATTGTGAAAACGTCTTCAATAGCCATTAAGAATGGTTTTTCTGTTTCACGTTTTGGTTCTTCAATGTATGTATCAACAGCATCCATTAAGTCCATAATTTGTTGCTCATAAGCGGCGTCGCCTTGTAATGCTTTAAGAGCTGAACCGGCAATAACAGGTGTATTGTCTCCATCGAAACCATATTCGTTTAGCAATCCACGGATATCCATTTCAACTAAACCAATCATTTCTTCTCTTTCATCATCACTAAACATATCAATTTTGTTTAGGAAAACAACAATTTTAGGAACACCAACTTGTTTTGCCAATAAAATGTGTTCACGTGTTTGAGGCATAGGACCATCAGTAGCAGCAACTACTAATATTGCACCATCCATTTGAGCGGCACCTGTAATCATATTTTTAACATAGTCAGCGTGACCTGGACAGTCAACGTGTGCATAGTGACGCTTTTCTGTTTGGTATTCGATGTGTGAGGTGTTAATTGTAATACCACGTGCTTTTTCTTCTGGGGCATTATCGATTGAAGCGTAATCTCTAGCTTCTGATAAACCTTTTTTAGATAAAACTGTTGCTATCGCAGCTGTTAATGTTGTTTTACCATGGTCAACGTGACCGATTGTTCCAACGTTAACGTGAGCTTTTGAACGGTCAAAATCTACTTTTGCCATTTTCTTTCCTTTCGAGTTAACTATATAAATTTTTAATTTTTTTATAGATATTAAAATCTTTAAGATTAAACGCGTTTAACCACCTAAGCATAGCCTTTCATCTATGTCCTGTCCAAATTAAGGCGTTTAACATTGATTTTTAAAGTAAATAAGTAATGAAATAATTTTAACAAAAATAAAAATTTTTAAAATTTTTTTAAACTTTTATTATAAAAACTTTAAAAAAGTAATATAAATTTTTCAATTTAATTTAAGTCGTTTTTTCATTTTTAATTATCAAAAAATCACAAAATATAATAATACTAAATTAATAGTTATTAATTAGAATCCCTTAAAATTCTACCTAAAACTATTTGCAATTGTTCTAAAGGAACAGACTGTAGTACGCCATTTTCAGCAAGCGTTATACCACCGTTTTCTTCGCTAACAATTAATGTTGAAGCATCACTCATTTCAGAAATTCCCATTCCGGCGCGATGTCTTGCACCATATTTATTATCAATTGACTTCTTAGTTATTTTATAAAATGTAGCAACATAGTAAATTTTATTATTTCTTATAATAACCGCGCCATCATGTAAGGGGCTATGTTTATTAAAAATAGAAATTAAGATCGAAGAAGAAATATTCGCATCCAAAATAATTCCATCTGTTCTTAGTGGGTCTAAATTATCATTATTTTCAATTGTTATAATTGCACCAGTTTTTGTTGCCGAAAGCTTCTCTAGCGCTTCTCTCAATTGATAAATTATTCTAATTTTAGTTGAGCTTCCAAGGCTCTTTTTAATAGACTTATTTTTCTTCTTGGCATTTACAATGTTAATAATATAATTAACTGATAAAACAACCGAAATAAAGATTACAAAAAATAAAATAATATATTCAACCATTAAAAACCTCATCTAATTTTATGAATTACCATTTGCTAATTTAATAATTATTATCAAGACAATGATTTGAATAATTATTACAAAAATAATTGCCAAAATTCTTCTTAGTTTACTAATTGGTTTTGCTTGTGTTGCCTGTGGAGAATCAGATCATCTATCGAACTCAATATATGTTTGATACTTCATTTGCAATTGTGTTTGTCTATTCTGGGCTTGCTTAATTATTTCCTTATTTCTTTCATCCATAATATTCATAAATCTCATCTTTTGAAAATAATTAAAAATTTCCATCTCAGAATAATCCTTAAAAAATTTAGCATTCTTCTTATATGACTGAAATTCAGTAATGATTCTTGAGATATTATCGCTCTCAGGATCATAATTCAGGGTTCTTGTATCTTTTTGTTTTTGAGCCATCTTTCTCCTAACAATCAATAAATCATCATTTTAATATGTTTGATTATTAATTAAGATTATTTTATTATAATTACACATATATTAATAAAAATTTTATATTAAATTACTAAAAAATATAGGAGATAAAATGAAAAAAACAATCAAGGATATTGAACTTAAAGGAAAAAAAGTAATTCTAAGAGTTGATTTTAATGTCCCTGTTTCTAACGGAATGGTTATGGACACAAAAAGAATCGATGCAGCATTGCCAACAATCAAGTACATTTTAGACCATGGCGCATCACTAATTATGCTTTCACATTTAGGAAGAATAAAAGCTCCTGAAGACAAATTAAATAAATCGTTGAAGGTTGTTGTAGAAAAGTTTTCTGAAATTCTAGGCAAAAAAGTGGACTTTATTCCTGAAACTAGAGGTGAAGAAGTTAAAAAGGCAGCTTCAAACCTAAAACCAGGAGAAATTATTTTCTTAGAAAACACTCGTTTTGAGGATTTAAATGATAAGGCTGAGTCGGGAAACAATGAAGAATTAGCAAAATATTGAGCTAGCCTAGGAGATGTTTATGTTAATGATGCCTTTGGTGCTTCACATCGTGCTCATGCTTCAACGGCAGGTATTGCAAAATTCATCAAGGAATCAGCACTTGGTTTATTAATGAACAATGAAGTTTTACACTTATCTAAAATATTAGATGGATTCGAAAGACCATATGTTGCTATTATTGGAGGAGCAAAAGTTAGTGACAAAATCAAGGTACTTGAAAAATTATTCAATGTTGCTGATAAAGTTCTAGTTGTTGGTGGAATGGCATATACCTTCCAAAAAGCATTAGGTCACAAAGTGGGAACATCAATTTGTGAAGATGACAAAGTAGAAATGGCAAAACAATATTTAATTGAATATAAGGACAAAATTGTTTTACCAATTGACAATGCTTACACTGATGAATTCGCTGATAAAACTCCTTTATTTACAACAAAAGATAATATCAACATTCCTGATGGATATATGGGATTAGATATTGGCCCACAATCAGTTGAGCTATTTAACGAAATTATCGCTTCCGCAAAAACAATATTTTGAAACGGACCTGCGGGAGTAACTGAATTCAAAAACTTTGAAAATGGAACAAAAGGTATTGCTATAGCTATTGCAAATAATGAAAGAGCTTACTCTGTTGTCGGTGGCGGTGATTCAGTAACTGCTATTAACAAACTAGGATACCAATCAAAATTCAGTTTTATTTCAACTGGTGGCGGAGCTTCTATCGAATTCATTCAAGGTAATAAAATGCCCGGTTTTGAAGCAATTCAAGATAAAGAGTAATAGTTTAATATAAATTAAAAGAGAGTTCATTTTTCAATGGACTTTTTTGTTTAATTTGTTAAAATTCTTTTATGAAAAAAACATGTTTAACATTAAAAGAAACTCAGTTTGCGATTGAAAAACTAAAAGACGTTTTTTCACATAAATTAAGAAGAGCCTTAAATCTTACAAGAGTATCGGCACCTATGTTTCTAAGAAGTAGTAGTGGCTTAAATGATGGTCTCTCAGGAGAAAAACCAGTTATATTTAGACCTAAAAATATTAATGAAGATATCGAAATTGTTCACTCACTAGCAAAATGAAAAAGAGATGCCCTGGCAAGATATAATTTTAACGTTTATGAAGGTATCTATACTGATATGAACGCAATAAGACAACAAGAAAATATTGATAAAACCCATTCTTTTTATGTCGACCAATGAGATTGAGAATTAGTTATAAATAAAAAGGATCGTAATATTAGTTTTCTTAAAAAGGTTGTTAAAAAAATATATAAATGCCTCAAAGAAACAGAAAAAACCATTAATAAAATTTATCAAATTTTCGCAACAAAACTTCCAGAAAAAATTTTCTTTATTAGTTCAAATGAACTATATAATCTCTATCCAAATATTTCGCCTGAGGAGAGAGAATACGAGATAGTAAAAGAACACAAAGCTATTTTTATTTACCAAATTGGTTATCTATTAAATGATAATAAGCCACATTCAAAAAGAGCTAAGGACTATGATGATTGGATGCTTAATGGTGATTTAATTGTCTATGATCCAATCAACGATATCGCTTTGGAACTAAGCAGTATGGGAATTAGAGTGGATGGTGATTCACTAAGAAAACAATATCAACTAAATGACTATGAAATAGCAAAAATAAGTCCATATCATAAGGCTATTTTAGAAAACAAATTGCCTTTAACTATCGGTGGGGGACTAGGACAATCAAGAATTGCAATGTTTTTATTAGAAAAAAGACATATTGGTGAAGTTCAAGTTAGCATTTGAAATGATGAGACTAAAAAAACGATCAGTGAAAATGGCATAATTCTCTTATAAAATGATATACTTTTATCATAATTAAAATACATAAAGAGTTGTTAGCTTGACGGCGATGAAACATGCCAACCTGTTCATATAGAATAAGGTGGATAGTCAGAGATTTTTACAAAAAATCTAACATGTATCATTTGTAAGTTTATTTAGTCAAAAAACAACCTATAAAATAGAGTTGTTTTTTTATGTTTTTAATTATAGCTATAGAAATTTAAAGGAGAAATACAATGAAGAGATTATTAACAAGTGAATCTGTGGGTCCGGGACATCCAGATAAAATTTGTGACCAAATTTCAGATGCGATTGTCGATGCTTTATTAAAGCAAGATAAATATTCAAGAGTAGCATGTGACGTTATAGCAAATGATGACCTCATATATATTGGTGGCCAAATTTCAACAAAAGGTTATATTGATACTATTAAGGAAGCATGAAAAATACTTAAAAATTTAGGCTATAAGGAAAACGATTTTAAAATAATTAACGCAATTACTGAACAAAGTCCTGATATTGCTCAGGGAGTAAACAAGGACAACAATAAAGAATTAGGTGCTGGCGATCAAGGGATTTTGTTTGGTTATGCCACTTGCGAAAATGAGTATTATATGCCATGACCTATTGTGCTAGCTCATGAATTAGTAAAGCGTGCCGAAAATTTAAGAAGACATAAAAAATTTCCATATGCAAAGTCAGATATGAAAAGCCAAGTCACAGTTGAATATGATGATAAAAAAAATACATATACTATTAAAAAAGTTTTAATGTCAATTCAACATGAGGAAAATTTTAATTATGATAAATTTAAAACCTTTATAAAAACAAATATCGTTGACTATGTTTTAAAAGAACATAATTTCAATTTAGATTATGAATTATTAATAAATCCCACCGGTAGATTTGTAATAGGGGGACCAACCGGAGATACTGGTTTGACTGGTAGAAAAATAATTGTCGACACTTATGGTGGTTTTGCAAGACATGGTGGTGGGGCGTTCTCAGGCAAGGACGCAACCAAAATAGACCGTTCTGCAGCATATATGGCAAGATATATAACCAAAAATTTTGTTGCTGCTGGCATTGCAAAAAAAATGGAAATCCAATTATCTTATGCCATAGGATTGCCTAGACCACAATCAATTTATATTGAGACTTTTGGTACTTCTAAATATACAGAACAGGAAATAATTAATGCCGTTTATAAATTATTTGATTTAAGTGTTGAAGGAATTATAAACACACTAAATTTATTAAATCCAATTTTTCTACCAACCGCAACGTTTGGCCATTTTGGTAGAAATGACCTTAATTTAAGTTGAGAAAAAATTGACAAAATAAACGAAATAAAAGATTTCTTTAAAAATATAAAAAGATAAATTATAATTTTATATGTGTCTAGGGGATTAGTTTAATGGTAGAACAATGGACTCCAAACCCATTTGTGCGGGTTCGATTCCTGCATCCCCTGCCATATCATAAAATTGTTAATAAAACAAGATGCATTACAAATGTATCTTGTTTTTTTAAAAAAGTAAAGCATTTCTTATTAATAGATTTTAATAGGAAATGTAAAACGGCTAACTTCATGTTTTATGGCGATTAGGTTTATTTTTAATTTTTTAATTAGTTATATCGGTATAAATATCTTTTTTTCTCAAAATCTGTTAAATTCTAGATTTCTATTTTTTTTATATTTCACATTAACTCCTATAATTATTTTAAACTATAGGATGTTGCAAAATAATTGAGAATTTACAAATTACGAACAAAAATATGCCTTATTAAGAAATGGCAAAAAAGAATTTATAATTATTAAAAATAGCAAATAATATAGGAATTAAATTAAAACAAAGGAATAAAAATGGGATACCCAAAAATTATTATTAATGAAACTAAATTCAAAACTAACGTTAGAAGAGCAATCGAAATTTGCAAGGTTAAAAATATTGAAGTTTTAGCAGTAACTAAAGGTTTTTGCGGAAATAGAAGAATGGCGGAATTATATGCTGAGGCGGGCATAAAAAACTTTGGAGATTCACGGCTAGATAATTTTGAAATATATAAAGATATACCAGGTCACAAACAACTTTTAAGAATACCAATGATTTCTGAAATACCAAAAATGATTGAATTATGTGATTCATCATTAAATGGCGATTTAGATGTTATTAAAAAAATTAGTGATTATTGTTTAAAAAACAATAAAAAGCCGCATGAAATTGTTTTAATGGTGGACTTAGGTGATAGAAGAGAAGGCGTTTTGCCAGAAGATGCTTTAAAATCAGCTAAATTAATCAATGAAATGAAAGGTGTTAAATTAATTGGTTTAGGATGCAATTTTGGGTGTTATGGTGCTAGAGTACCATCTGATGAAACAATGAAACAATTCGTTGAAATCCAACATCAAATTGAGAGTGAACTTAATATCAAATTAACTCATATGTCAGGCGGAAACTCATTGAGTTTACATATGGTGTGAGAAAATCGTATGCCAGAAGAAATCAATGTTTTAAGAATGGGTTTTGCAATGATTTTTGGTACTGAAGATATGTATCGTCAAACAATTGATGGAATGTATCGTGATGCATTTAGATGCGAAGTTGAAGTTATTGAAGTTGATTATAAAAGCTCAATGCCAATTGGTGCTTGTGGAATTGATGCGTTTGGACATGTTCCTTATTTTGAAGACATTGGTGATATAAAAAGAATTATTTTGGCAATTGGTAAATTGGATACAATGTTTGATGCCATGATCCCATATGATGAAAAACTAAAAATTTTAGGTGGATCTTCAGATCATATGATTATCAATGCTCAAGATTCAGATATTGAATATAAAGCCGGTGACATCGTTACTTTTGATCTTGACTGAGGGAGTTTATTATATCTATTCAATTCTTCATATGTAATTAAAGAATTTGAAAAATAGTTTAATTTTTGTAAAAAATAACAAAACTTATTGAAAAAGAGATTTTTTTAATATGCCAAAAAAGAAATTAAAATGCTAAGTGCAAAAGAATTATATAATAAATATAAATTAGCAACTCAGGAAGAAGTTTACGAAATTATTAAGCAAAATACCAAAGATCTTATTCGAATAATACTAGAAGAAGAGATCAAAAAACACCTTGTTACGATAGATATGAGCATGAAAAAGCGATAAAAGATAACTATCGAAATGGTAGTTATTCTAAAAATCTAAGATCAAATTTAGGTGAAATTGAACTTTAAATTCCGAGGGATAGAAACTCTGAATTTGAACCAACAATAGTTCCAAAATACCAGTATGATATTTCTAAAATTGAAAGCCAAATTATGGGTCTTTATTCAAAAGGAATTTCAACGAGAGATATCTCTCAAACTCTTAAGGAAATGTGCGGAGTTGAAGTTGATGCTACTTTTGTTAACAGAGTAACTGATAAGATAATTCCACACATAATGGAGTGAAGAAATAGACCTTTAGAAAAAACTTATGCAATGGTTTTTATTGATGGAATAAGGTTTAAAGTTAAAGAAGAAAATAAACTTGTTGAAAAGTCAGTTTACATAGTTATGAGATATTCTTTGGAACGATATAAGGATGTTTTGGGGTTCTGAATCGGGGAATCTGAAAGTGAAAAATGTTGAATTCAAGTACTAAATGACCTTAAATTAAGGTGTGTTCATGAGATATATCTCATGGCGAGTGATAATTTAGCGGGAATTAACGAAGCAATCAAAGCTGTTTATCCTAAAACACAAATTCAAAAGTGCATAGTTCATCAAATAAGAAATTCGACAAAACATGTTAACTATAAAGATTTAAAAGAATTTACCCAAGATATGAAAAATATTTATAAATCCAGCAACCTGGATGATGCTTTAAGATTTCTTGAATTTTTTGGACAAAAATGAGATTCTAAATATCATTATGCAGTCAAAAGTTGAAGAAATAATTTCGATGAATTAGTTACTTTTTTTTAATTTTCCAGCGGAAATTAGAAAACTAATTTATACAACAAATGTTATTGAAAATTTAAATAGAAATATTAGAAAAATTTCTAAAAAACTTCATTTCCTACTGATGACTCTTTAATAAAAATAGTTTATTTTGCAATTCAAAATCAAGTTGGAAAATGAGGTAAATCCGTTCCTAACTGAGGGGTTGTTTATAACCAATTGCAAATAATTTTCGAATAATAATAATAATAATAATAATAATAATTTAAAATAACCAAATAACATTTAGGAGATTAAATTCTCCGATTTTGTTATGTTATTTGGTTATTTTTACATAATAAATTTAGATTTATGTAAGCTATTTTCAAATCTCTTACTCAAAAAGTAAGCAGGAGATAAATTTACACAAAATTTACTACACGACCTATTAATAATGCAAATTATAAATATTTATCTCTTTTTCGTTACCATCCTTTGCTTTCAATTCTTCATATTCCTTTATTTTTGAATAATCACTAGGTATGTATCTATTTATAAAAATTTTTAAAGTTGCATCTTTTTTATCGTTATCTATTCCGATTATTATAATATCTGCAATGTCCAATTCCTTATCATTATATTTAACCTTATGTTTATTAATAGCTGAAAGAAAAGATCTTGTTTGTAAAAAACTAGGATAAGGTGAATGAATTGTTTTTTTTCAATTTGTTACGTCTTTATAAGTGTCTTCTGAGCTTGTTTTAAAAATTTTAAAATCTTCTAAATCCTGAAATGGTGTAGCATATCATTGCTCAAATTCAAACCCATAGGGTAGAAATTGAGTAATCATTTTTTTAGGAAGATAAAATAGCACTATATCCTTTAAATTTGATATTTTTTCTTCAAATTCTTCTCTAAAATCTCCTTTATTATCTTTTGATGTATTTATAAGTTTAATTTTCAATGGGATAACATAAAAACCCTCTTTCTTAATGCTATTTATATATTTTTTAACTTCCTCTATTTTATTAGAGGTTTTAAATTCATATTTTTTAAAAGGATTTTTAATTAAAATGTTATCGCCCTTAAAGGCATCCTTATAAAGGGTTACATCTTCTAAATAATTTCTATGAGGCATTGATGGTCCGATTGGCATATTAAGACGATCTAAATGTGTTATCACCGAATATATGCTAAAGCCAAGTAATGGAGCACCAATCACAACAGTTGGCACCAGCGCGCCTATTAATGCAATTTTTGTTTTCTTTTTCATTATTTTATTAACTCGCAATCCTTTAATCTTTCTGTAATTTCACTTCCAGTAACAAAATTAGCACCATCCCAAAAATATTTTCCTAGTTCACCTTGATCTTTATTTTCTAAATATTCAAGCCATTTAATGTTGTTTGTATCAATAATAACTTGATTTCATTGGTCATATCAATTAAAATTAACTAGTGCTCTTCCATCTTCATAAACTCCATAAGCTACATAAATATGCGAAGATTCGCCATTCAATTCATATCCACCATTCTTAAATTCTCTTGTATCCGAAACTAGAAATGCTGGTATTTTTTTATCCTTAATAAAATTTACAATATTATTGCTTCTGTTATATCAATAACTAAATGTATAATCAACATATTTTTTGTTTAATAGATTTTTAATAATTTCTTTCCTATTTCAGTATGTTGTACCCTTCTTGAATTTAAATTTTTCTAAAAGATCTTTCATATAAACATCATTTAATTTTGGAGAAAAATAATTTTCTTTTAAATATTTAACTTTTTCATTATTAGTTAAATTGGAAAAATATGTTCTGAGCTGATGAGTTTTTTCATACTCATAATCATAAACAAGGTCACCATTTATAATTTCCCATGGCATTGAGTCATAATCATATATTATTCCTGCATCAAAGGATTCTGTTTTATCTATATATTTTTCTTCTTCTTGAAATCCTAAATATCTAGGATTTAAAAAATAATTATTATAAAGTATCATCTGATTTATGGCAATATAGCCGCATATTCCACCTCAGTCTTCTTCGTTTGTGTAATATTTAGCATCATTAATTCCAAAAACCTTATTGTTGTTTGATTTAAAAAATCATGAATACCTAATTTCATCATCAGCATATAAAAAACCGTTGTATTCATTTCTTATACCATTTTTCTTGAAATCTGTTAAACTAGAATTTTTTACGGTGTTTAAATTCCAAATATTAAAATTGCTAAAATTAACATTTTTAAAATTTTTTTCAATTTTTTTAGATTGATCTTTTCAATCATCGGTCACATTTTTGGTTTTCTTAATAGGCCTATGAACGTCACCGGGAAATGGTTTATCCCTATCGCGAATATTTGTATAATCAAATGATGTTTCGCTATTTCTTAATATTATTGTATCCTTATTAGGAAACATTAACATCATTTCTGGCGTAAAAATATAATAAGGATTAACTTCTACTATTTTTTCTCTACCATGATCAAAGATTGAATAACCACCATTTTCATAGCCGACTATATAGTTATATTTATCAATATTAAAAAAATTACCTGATATAAATTTAATTTTGGTATCTTGTCGCCCTGTTAGTCTTATAAAATCGCACAAACAATAAGCACCAACTTTTTCCTTATATTTTATTTCTAATGCTTCATCTGTATTGTTACTATTTTTAGTATAAGAGATAACCAATATTGGACTAACCACTAGCGGCAATCCTAGTAAAAAACTTATCTTTTTCATATATCCCCCTTAACTTAATTTTAAAACTTTAAATTTTTTCAACAATAAATGAGGCGTTTTTTACAAAAAAATACATATTTAATATCAAAAAATAGACCCAAAACCCTAACTAGTTTTAGGCCTATTGGTTCTATTATTAACCTTTATTTTTTATAAAATATTCATTAATAAAATACTTCATTCTTACAATTTAATATTTTAAAAATTAAAACATTAAATAAAAATTAATATATTACCCATGTCTTTAATAAACAAATACATTATGAAAATTTCTTTTGTAATTTTATTTAGCTATCTTAAAATAACAAACATCTCCATCCTTCATTAGATAATTTCGGCCTTCTAGCATCATTTTACCTGCTTCTTTCGCTTGTTTTTCACCACCACAAGCAATATAGTCATCGTACTTAATAACCTCAGCTTTAACGAATTTCTTTTCAAAATCAGTATGAATAATTCCGGCACATTCAGCCGCATTCATTCCTTTTTTAAACACTCAAGCTCTTGTTTCAACTTCTCCAACAGTGAAATAGGTAGCTTGATCTAATAAATAAAAACTCTTAGATATAAGTTCGGCAAGTCCGGATTTATCGATATTATATTCATTTAAAAACATTGTTTTTTCTTCATTTAAAAAGCTAGATACTTCATATTCAATTTTTATACAAATTGGAATTATATATTCATTATTTTTTTCTAATTCTTGTTTTAATCTTAAAAAATGTTTTGCTTCTGATAGGTTTTTGTATGAATTTGCATCAAGATTAGCAACATAAATAGTAGGCTTAATTGTAAGAAATTGATAATTTTTAATAATTGCCAATTCCTCAGATGAAAAGTCAATATCCTTTAGCATTTTTTCATCAGATAAATAATCTTTAATTCTAACCAAAAGTTCATATTCTTTTTTTAATTCCTTATCATTTGAGTTAATTGCCTTTTTGCCAATACGTCCTAGAACATTTTCAACCATCTGCAAATCTGCTAAAATTAGTTCTAAATTAATTATTTTTAGGTCGGCCAATGGATCAATATGATTTCTCACATGAACTATATCATCATTTTCAAAACATCTAATTACGTGTACTATTGCATCCACTTCACGGATGTTAGATAAAAACTTATTACCTAATCCCTCACCCTTCGAGGCCCCTTCGACAAGTCCGGCAATATCAACAAATTGAAATGTTGCTGGAACAATTTTTCTAGCATTAACAAGAGATGCTAAACTATATAATCTTGAATCTTCTAAATTAACTATTGCAATATTAGGTTCAATAGTAGTAAATGCGTAATTAGCTGACTCTGCTTCATTTAATGTTAAGGCTGAAAAAAGTGTGCTTTTTCCAACGTTTGGTAATCCCACAATCCCTGCTTTTAATGACATAAGAACCTCCAATAAAGAAAAAAAATTATACTAATAATTTTAATGTAATATAAGAAAATAATTTATTATTATAACAATAAATAACTCACAGAATTTAAGGTAGGTTTATTATGTATAAAAGATTCTCAAAAGGTATGATTGAGATTATCACAGGTCCCATGTTTAGTGGGAAAACCGAGGAACTACTAAGAAGATTAAGAACATTATCATATGCTAAATTTAATAGTTTAGTAATTAAGCCCGAATATGACAATCGTTTTTCTGATAGCGAAATAGTAAGTCGCTGCGGATTAAAAGAAAGAACTTTTTCAATTAAACAAATTGAAGATATTTATGAATTGCTTGACAAAGCTAAATATGATGCAATTTTAATTGATGAGGCTCATTTTTTTGGAAATAATTTAATTTCAGTGGCCGATGATTTGGCAAACAAGGGATATTTAATAATAATTGCTGGACTTGACCAAGATTATCGACGTCAACCTTTTGGACCGATGCCTAATTTAATGGCTATTGCTGAAACAATTACTAAATTGCATGCTATTTGCGTAATATGTCAAAATGTTGCAACTACTTCATATAGAAAAATAAAAAATAAGAGTTTAAATTTATTAGGTAATTACAATGAATATGAAGCTAGATGTCGTAAGTGTCATTTATTAGGTGAAAATGTTCAAAAAATAAAATAAAAAATGGGGCGTTCGAAGGGGATCGAACCCTCGTATGCCGGAGCCACAACCCGGAGCGTTAACCACTTCGCCACGAACGCCATTTTCTAAATTGCTTTATTATTTTAACATAAATAAACGTTTTTTTACAAATTTTAGGTTTATTATCTACAATGTAAAGCAAATTTTATAAGTTTGAGTTTTTAGTAGTCGCAATCAAAAAAAACACACATTTATTTTGCGTGTTTTTTTGATAAATTAAGCTTTTGTATCTAATTGAAAAAGTTCAATTTCATAAATAGTAGAGTGACCTTTAAACTTAAATGGAAGAACAATTTTACCATCTGCTTTCTTTTCTAGGCAAAGTGCTTTTCTACTATTTTTCTTATTAGAATTACTTGCAAAAAGTATTTCTTTTTTACGTCAAAGATCAACGAAATCCTTTGAGAAAATTCCTGATCCAAGGTTTTTTGCTTTGTTTTTCTTGTTGGGTTTCTTTTCGGAGAACATAAAATCATTTTTTTGATCAAAAGTAACATAACCAAAGTAGTGATGTTCTCTTTCATTTGACAACCTACTATTTCCTTTTAATATAGTAATAATTGTATTTTTAACATCATCAGTAATTGAACTAGTTGATACAATTGACTTATTATTTATTTTATCAACTATTTTTTGTTGTTCCTCAGTTAGATTTTCCTCGACATTTGCATCCGGTTGTTTTTTCTTGGCATCTGTATTTTTATTTAAGCTGTTTTTTGCTTGCTCAAGTAAATTAGACAATTTTTTGGTAGCATCTTCTATTTTTTCGGAATCTGAACTATCTTGTTTAACAACTTCCTGTTGTTTTTTTAATTCATCGTCTAATTGCTTTTTAATATCATCATGTTTTTGGTTAGTAAGAGTTTTTGAATAATCTTCCACTTCTTTAGCTATTTTATTGAATGAAGCTAGTGCTTGTAGCTTAGAATCTTTTTCTTGTTGTGCATCATCAATATCCCTTTTTGCATTTTTGGCTTTAAGTGTAGCTTCAATTAATACTGATGAAATAGAATCAATTTGCTCCTTAGTACTTTTATCATTAATAGCATTTTCATTTTCTTGAATGACTTTATCCAATTCATCCTTTATTGCTTTATATCTAGAATCTGACTCCAATTCCTTGCTTATTTTTTTAGCGGCATTAAGATTATTATCAAATTCAACTCTTGCCTCGATTTCATCATCGATTGGTTCGGCCATTTTTTTTGCTTTTTCTGATGCATCTTTTAATTTTTTAGTTGCTGCTTCAAATTGTTCAGCAGTACTATTATCATTAATATTTTTAACTATTTCATTAACTTCCTTTTCCAGCATGGACTTTATTTCCGCATACTTAGGACCACTCAAATATGTTAATTGATCATCGATGATATCTTTTTGCTTTTTATATTCTTGTTTTGTTTTTTCTAAAATATTATTTGTATTATCACTACCGTGTTGTCCATCTATCATTTGTTTGGATTCTTTAGCAGAATCAATAGCATTGGCTATTTTATTTGCTGCTTGCTTGAATTGCTCAACACTAGACTTGTCAGAAATTTCTTTTTTAGCAGTATTAATAGATGATTCAAGTTTAATTTTAGCTTCCTTATACTTATCATCTAGCAACGAGGATAATAACTTATTTGCTTCATCCAATTTAGTGTTATATAAGGATTTAACAGCTTCTAATGAATTATTATTTTTTACATCTATAGTATTTTTCTTAATTTCACTAACTTGACTAACTAACTTTAATAATGCATCCTTAAAATTGGAATTTGTTGACTTATCAGAATTTAGCACCTTTTTAGCGTTATCGATAGCTTTTTTAATTTCTAACTTTTGTGAATCATTAAGTTTCTTATTAGATTTTAATTCTTGCTCAAAGGTTTCGATTTGCTGAGATAGCTCTTTTTTAGGTTTAGCATGTAACACGATCCCTACTGATAAACCGGTTGCAAGCACGACAGCTGTACCGCTAATAGAACCTAACGAAATTAGTAATTTACTCGATTTTTTCATTTTAATTTTCTCCCACATTTTTAGCGCAAAAATTATTATTAGTGCAATTCATTTATTGTAAAGGTTTTATCTAATTTATAACATAACTAAATTAGTTATTTGTCATTTTCTTTAATTCATCGCTAGTAAATAGTTCTATTTCATATATCTTGTCGCTGCCTTTAAACTTAAAAGGTAGAACAACTTTGCCATCCTCCTTTAATTCAAGACATAACGCTTTTCTTCTGCTATTTGAACCGGCATATAAGACATCTTTTCTATTTATTAAATCCATAAATTCTTTAGCAAATAAATTTCCAAGATCTTTCTTTTTTCCTTTTGAATTTTCAGAAAATTGCAAGGTTGGTTCTTGCCCTTTTTTTGGCCTCTTGTAGCTTAAATAGCCAAAGAAGTATCTCACGTGTTCATTTTTATCATGACTTTTAGGAGAATTGTATATTTCAATAATAGCTTTTTTAACATCCTCGCTAATGGTGCTATTATTTAAAATTGTTTTATTTTTTATTTTTTCAACTAATGCCTTTTGGTCAGCTGTTAAAGTTTCTTCTGTAGTATCTGCTTTTTGTGCGTCTCTTTTGATTTGTTCAAAGAAATTTTTAAGGCTTTTAGTAATATCTTTAACTTTGCGAGAAGTTGTATTTTCCTGATCTACAATACTTTTTTGCTTATTTAACTCAGCCTCTAATTTATTTTTAAGACCATCTTGTTCAGGTTTTTTTAATGTCTTAATAAACTCTTTAATTTCATTTTCTAATTTATAAAAATCGGCTTTTGCTGCTTTTTTAGTATCATCAGTTTTTGATTTATTATCATTTTTTTTCTTTTCTGCCTTAGCTTGATTAATTGCGTCATTAATTTCATTTGTGGCAGCAAGAAATTCATCCTTAGAACTTGATTCAGTTATCGTTTTTTTATTTTTATTAACTTTTTCTTCTAATGTCTTCTTAATAGTTGCGTATTCAGGTTTTGCTTCTAATGTTTTAATTAGTTCATCGGCTTTAGAAATAACTTTGTCATATTCTTCTTTAGCATTTTCTAAATTTTTATTAGAATTATTTAAATTATGAACATCAATTGATTGTTTTTCACTATTAGCAGTTTCAATAGCACTTATCAATGATTTAGTAGCATTTTCATACTGTTCTTTTGTACTTTTATCGCTAATTCCTTTTTTTGCTAAATTAATAGATGATTCCAATTTTGTTTTTATTTCTTTATATTCATCTTTTGAAAGCATAGTTAGTAATTCGTTGGCTTCATTCAATTTAGATTCATATATTTTTTTAGCTTCGTTTGATAATAAATCAGGTTTTGAATCAAAGTTTTTTTTACTAATCTCACTAACCTGACTAACGAGTTTTGATAATGCTTCTCTAAAATTAATATTTGATGATTTGTCAGAATTTAACACTTTCTTAGCATCATCAATTACCTTTTTAATCTCGGTTTTTTGCGATTCGTTAAGCTTACTATTAGATTCTAATTCTAATTCAAAAGCTTGAATTTGTTGTGCTAATTCTTTTTTTGGTTTTGCTTTCATAACTAAACCAACCGATAAACCGGTAGCAAGTAAAACTACTGCGCCTGTAATAGAACCTAACGTGATTCATAATTTACTTGACTTTTTCATTTTTTATAATCTCCCTAAATTTAAAAATAAATTTTACTAATCAAATTTATTAAATCATTTAAACTGTTATTATTCTGCAATGCTAGGATTTGTTTTAAGCATATTCTTTAATTCATCACTTTTGAATAACACTATTTCATAATTTTTTTCATGTCCCTTAAATTTAAAGGGCAATACGACAGTTCCGTCTTCTTTTAATTGAAGCGATAAAGCTTTTCTGGCGTTGCTTGCTTTTGATGAAGTTGGAAAAACAATTTCTTTCTTTAATACTAAGTTAACGAATTCGCTAGCAAATATTCCATGGCCAAGATTTTTCGCCTTAATCTTGCCTTTTGGTCTTTTTTCTGAGAATTTAAAATCATGAGTTTTTTTATCAAAACTTATATATCCAAAGTAATAATTTACCTTTTCTTCATTAACTCTAGATTTATTTTTAAATATTTCAATAATTGAATTTTTTACATCCTCGGTAACGGCAGCTTCATTTATAATTGTTTTATCCTTAATCTTATCAACTATTTTTTGTTGTTCTGAATTTAAATTTTCTGATGCCTGTTCGCTTCTTTGAGATTCTCTCTTAATTTGTTCAAAGAAAGTCATAAGTTTCTTTGTAATTGTTTGAATTTTTCTGGCTGTTAAATTTTCTTTATTAATGTCATTTTTGCTTTTTTCTAATTCAGCTTCAAGTTTCATCTTAAGTTGAGTATGCTCAGGCTTTGTTAATGATTTTTGAATAAATTCAGTAATTTCAGTTTCAAGTTTTTTAAATTCAGCTTTTGCTTCATCAATTTTTTGTTTTAAAATTTCTTTTTTATCTATTTCCTTTTTTTCATTATTAGCAGATTCGATAGCAGCTTCCAATTCCTTGGTTGCACTTTTATATTCTTCATCAGTAGTTTTATCATTAATCTTTGTTTTAATTTGGTTTAATAAATCATCTAATTTTTTCTTGACATTTTCGTATTTAGTATCCTTAAGAGAACTTGATAATTGCTCAGCCTCCTTTAATTTTTTTTCATAATCTTTTTTAGCATCAACCTTTGGTGTGGTTTGCTTATCAAGTTCCATTTTTGCTTTTCTTGCATTGTCAAAAGCTTCTTCTAGTTTTTTTATTGCTTCTTTAAAATCATCAATGGTACTGCTATCACTAACACTATTAACAATCGCTTGAACTTCTTCCTGTAATTTATCTTTTATATCTTTATATTTGTCACCAGCTAATTCAACATCATATATATCAAGAAAATCATTGGATAATTTATTATAAAAAATCTGTTGTTGTTCTTCTAATTGGTGTTGTATTTTATCATCAATTGTTTTTTTATCATTCTTAGTTTTTTCTATTAATTCAGTTATTAACTTTGTAGCACTATCATATTGTTGTTTAGTACTCTTGTTTGTAACTTGGTCTTTTAATTTCTTAAATGATTCATCAAATTTTTGTTTAATATCTTTGTATAAATCACCATCAAGTTCTTTTGATAATTTATCTCCTTCGCTAATTTTTTCTTCATATTTATTTTTAGCTTCCAATAAATTCTTTTCTTCCAAATCAATTTGCTCTTTTAATTTCGAAGCTTCATCTATTGCCATTTGTAATTTAATTTGAGCTTCATCATAATCATGTTTTTTACTTTTGTTATTTAAATTATTAGTTATTTCTTTGATGGATAGATCTAATTTTGCTTTAACATCATAATACTTATTAGCTAAAAGCTTGTTTGATAGTTCTTTTGCTTCTTTAACTTTGTCATTAAAATCATTTTTAATATTTTCGAGAGTATCAATTTCTTGTTTAGCTTGTATAGCTTCTTTTATCGCTACTTCTAGTTTTTGTTTTGCTTCGTCATAGTCACTTTTTAAACTGCCATCATTTATATTTTTTGTTGACTCATAGATAAATAAATCAAGTCTAGATTTAATGGCTTCATATCTTGGATATGATAATAGTATTTGTAATTGTTTAGCTTCTTGTAACTTGTTATTATACGATTTTTTTGCAAACCTCTTTAACTTGTCAATATCCATTTCTTCAGTATTTGGATTTTGTTTAATTTCTTCAACAGAATTAACTAATTGCGCAATGGCATTTTCAAAATTTAAGTTTTGTGAAGAAGCGCCAGAAAGAAAAGCCTTGGCAGCTTCTATTGCCTGCTTAATTTTTGTCTTCTGGTTTTCGTTAAACGAAATATTATTTTTTAATTCTTTTTCATATTGATCAATCTTTTGAATTAAAACATTTCTAGGCATAGATTGTTGTACAGTATAGATTGATATTCCCGCGGCTGCAGCAATAGTTCCAACATTGGCTCCGCATAATGCAATTAATAATTTACTAGACTTCATTACATACTCCTTATTTATAAAAATAATTACTAATTATATATTTAAAACTCATTGAACTTATTTGTAGTTGCTAGGTTTCTCATTGCTTGTAAATAACTCAATTTCATATACCTTGGTATGATCTTTAAACTTAAATGGCAATACTATTTTTCCATCACTTTTTAATTCAAGAGCTAACGCCTTTCGAGCACTTTTACCTGTTTTATTAGTTGGAAAAATTATTTCCTTTTCATGGACAAGTTTGATAAATTTCTCATCGAAAAATCCGATACCAAGATTCTTATGTTTTATTTTGCTTTTATTCTTTTTAGTAGGCTTTTTCGATGAGAGCTCAAAACTATTATTTTTAAATTCAACGTATCCGAAATAGTAATGAAAATTTTCACCTGATACTTTGCTATTGTCTTTAAGTACTTCCAAAATATGTTTTTTAACTTCTTCTGTAATTTTATCTATCTTTAATAATGTTTTACTATTTAACTTATTAACTATATCTTTTTGTTCTTGCGTTAATCCATCATCAGGTTCTTCGGCCTTGTTTGCTTCCGACTTAGCTTGTTCAAATATTTTTGTAAGTTTTTCCGTTGCGTTTTTGATTTTTTTAGGTGTTGATGATTCGACATTAACTATTTGTTTTTGCTTATTTAATTCATTTTCTAAATTAGTTTTAATACTCATTTGACTAGGTTTTGTTAATGTTTTTAAAAAATCTTCGACCTTTACTACCAAGGCCATAAATTCTGCTTCGGCATCCTTTTTTTCTTTTTCAGTATTTAATTTTTTGTCAATTTTGTTCTTCTCACTCTTAGCTTTTTTGATGGCTTTATCTACCTCACCAATTGCATTACCGATTTCTTCTCTAGTATTGTTGACATTTACTGAATCTTTCTTTTCTTTAACTACCTTTTCTAAATCGTCTTTAATATTTTTATATTCATTGTTACTACCGAGCTCAGTAACAATTCTTTCTGCTTCTACAACTTTTTCATGCAATTTTTCTATTAATTTTAATCTAGCTCCAATTTCTAGTATTTCATCATAAGCACTAGCAATTAACTCTTCCAATTTCTTAGTTGCTTCATCATACTCTTTTTTTGTATGTTTTCCACTACCTAATTTAGATTTTATTTCTGCCACTTCTGAATGTAGTTTGTCTTTGGCTGAACTATATCTACTATCTGAAAAATTATCATTTTCAAACTTTTCAACTTCTTTAACTTTGGCATCATAAGCTGCTTTTGACTCTTCAGTTTCCAAAATTGTTTCTTTGGCTTTTTTGGCTTTTTTAATTGCCTCTTCTAATTTATTAATAGCATCATTATATTGATCTTTTGTTGATAAACCTTGTGATGCATCTTGAACCTCTTTATCAAATGTAGATTTAACTTCAACAAATTTAGATCCTATTAACTGTTTAGATAATTCATCAGCTTCACTTTTTTTAGATTCAAACGCTTTTTTGGCTTTTTCTAATTCAGAATCTTTGCTATCATCAATCATTTTCTTTTGCATATTAGCTTCAGTAATAGCATCTTCTAATTTTCTAGTTGCTTCATCATACTCTGTTTTTGTATGTTTTCCACTACCTAATTTAGTTTTTATTTCTTCCACTTTTGAATGCAATTTGTTTTTGACTGAACTATATCTACTATCTGAAAAATTATCATTTTCAAACTTTTCGACCTCTTTAACTTTGGCATCATAAGCTGCTTTTGACTCTTCAGTTTCCAAAATTGTTTCTTTGGCTTTTTTGGCTTTTTTAATTGCCTCTTCTAATTTATTAATAGCATCATTGTATTGATCTTTTGTTGATAAGCTTTGCGATGCTTCTTGAACCTCTTTATCAAATGTAGATTTAACTTCAACAAATTTAGATTCCATTAATTGTTTAGATAATTCATCAGCTTCACTTTTTTTAGATTCAAACGCTTTTTTGGCTTTTTCTAATTCAGAATCTTTGCTATCATCAATCATTTTCTTTTGCATATTAGCTTCAGTAATAGCATCTTCTAATTTTCTAGTTGCTTCATCATACTCTGCTTTTGTATGTTTTCCACTACCTAATTTAGTTTTTATTTCTTCCACTTTTGAATGCAATTTGTTTTTGACTGAACTATATCTACTATCTGAAAAATTATCATTTTCAAACTTTTCAACCTCTGCAACTTTGGCATCATAAGCTGCTTTTGACACTTCAGTTTCCAAAATTGTTTCTTTGGCTTTTTTGGCTTTTTTAATTGCCTCTTCTAATTTATTAATAGCATCATTGTATTGATCTTTTGTTGATAAGCTTTGCGATGCTTCTTGAACCTCTTTATCAAATGTAGATTTAACTTCAACAAATTTAGATTCTATTAACTGTTTAGATAATTCATCAGCTTCACTTTTTTTAGATTCAAACGCTTTTTTGGCTTTTTCTAATTCAGAATCTTTGCTATCATCAATCATTTTCTTTTGCTTATTAGCTTCAGTAATAGCATCTTCTAATTCCTTTGCAGCTCGGTCATATTGATCCTTTGTAGTTTTATCATTAATTAAATTGGTGTTTCTTTGAATAGTTCCATCTATTTTTTTCTTAACTTCTTCATATTTTGAATCAACTAATATAGAAGACAATTTCATAGCTTGCTGCAACTTTGCATTATATCTATTTTTAGAATTTTCCTTTTCTTTAATATCTGGGACTGGTTCAAAATTTTGTATGATTGCTTCATATGAACTAACTAATTGCGAAATAGCATTTTCAAAATTAGCATCATCCACGTTTTGCCCAATAAGAACCTTATTAGCTTCTTCGATAGCTTGTTTAATAGCAACCTTTTGTTCTTCACTAAGTCTTTTATTAGTTACCAATTCTTCTTGAATTTCTTTAATCTTTTTAATCAGAGCGTTTCTTGGTTTTTGTTTAATAGTTGTAGAAATAGAAATTCCTACTGATGCAATAATAGCACCCACATTAAGGGTACATAATGTTATTAATAATTTACTAGATTTTCGCATTCTTTAATACCTTTATGAAAGTTTAAGTTGTAATTTAATTATATATATTATATATTGTAGTACAGAGTGAAAATAATCATTATTTTCTAACTTGTTTTGGAATTTTTTTTAAAGAAAATTTAGGGTTTTCTTTAGGTTTAATGTAAAAATCTAATTTATAGTTATTTTTATAGTTTTTTATATTAGCTAATATATTTTAAATATCTACTAGCAGTTAAACTAACGCCAATAACTTATTTGAGTCCTTAAAAAAAATAAATAAAATACAGATTTCTCTGTATTTATAGTTTTTTATTTTGTTCTGCCAATTTCTTTTTTAAAACAACTTCTTCAATAATAGTATATTTCTTTTCATTTGTTTTTTTAAACTTGATTTCTGTGTCAATTGGTTTAACGTCAATGTTATTGACAATCAATGAAAGCAAATTATCTCTAAATTCAACAATCCCACGATCGATGTAAAAAATCCGGTTATTATTATCTTGATCTTTAATAATTATTTGTGAGGGAACTAATGCCGCTAAAAATGGAACAGCATCTTTCATTAGACCAATTTGCCCCTCAGTAGTGGTAAATGTTACGATACTACCTTTACCTTGATAATATACACAATTTGGTGTTGTTATAACTATTTCAATGAATTTATCATTCATAACTATTTGTCAAATACATATCCAAGGTTTTTAGCTTTTTCAATAACATCTTCAATAGTACCAACATATAAAAATGCTTCTTCTGGTAGATCATCATATTTTCCACTTAAAATTTCTTTAAATGATCTAATGGTATCTTGTAATTTAATGTATCTACCCTTTATACCACTAAATTTTTCAGCAACAAAAAATGGTTGGGACAGGAAACTTCTTATTCTACGTGCTCTAGCAACAACCTTCTTGTCTTCCTCTGATAATTCATGCATACCCAATATTGCAATAATATCTTGTAATTCCTTAAATCTTTGCAAAATATTTTGTACTTCTCTCGCAGTATTGTAATGATCTAAACCAACGATATTAGGATCCATCATACGTGAATTAGAACCCAATGGATCAATAGCAGGATAAATACCTAATGCTGCAATATCACGATCTAAAACAGTTTTTGCATCTAGATGAGTAAATGTGGTCGCAGGAGCAGGGTCAGTAAGGTCATCAGCAGGAACATAAACTGCTTGAACAGATGTTATTGATCCCTTATTTGTAGAAGTAATTCTTTCTTGCAATTGCCCCATTTCGACCGCTAATGTTGGTTGATACCCAACAGCAGAAGGCATTCTACCTAGCAATGCCGAAACTTCTGAACCTGCTTGGGTAAATCTAAAGATATTATCAATGAATAAAAGCACATCTTGGCCCATTTGATCACGGAAATACTCGGCCATAGTTAGCGCAGTAAATGGTGCTCTCATTCTAGCGCCTGGAGGCTCATTCATTTGTCCAAATACTAATGCAGTTTTATCTAAAACACCACTTGCCTTCATTTCGTGGTATAAGTCATTGCCCTCTCTTGTTCTTTCGCCAACACCAGCAAATACTGATAAACCACCATGTTGTTTTGCAATATTATTAATCAATTCTTGTATTAAAACAGTTTTGCCGACACCGGCCCCACCAAAAAGACCAATTTTTCCACCTTTAATGTATGGTATTAATAGGTCAATAACCTTAATACCAGTTTCAAATATTTCTAAAGTGGATTTTTGTTCTTCAAAACTAGGTGCGCTTCTATGGATAGGCATTTGTTGCTCAAAATCGCCTCCTAGCAAGTCAATAGGTTGACCTAAAACATTAAACATTCTTGAAAGAATTTCCTTACCAACAGGTGCAGTAATTGGTCTTTTAAGGTCTAAGACCTTCATGCCACGTCTTAAACCAATGGTTAAACTCATGGCTATTGTTCTTACAGTGTCATTACCAATATGTTGAGCAACCTCAAGAATTTGTTTGTTGTTAGGGTTTTTTTCATCAATAACTTCCAAGGCGTTAAGCATTTTAGGTGCAGTGCCTTCCTTAAATCTGACATCAATAACAGCACCAAGAATTTGGGTAATAACACCATAATTTAATTCATTATTTTTTTTATTAGTCATTTTCTTTATCCTTTCTTTAAGATCCGACACCATTAACAATTTCAGTCAATTCTTGTGTTATCTTTGATTGACGCGAACTATTATATTCAATTTTTAATTCATCAATAAGGTCCTCGGCATTATCAGAAGCCTGTTCCATTGCTGTTCTTCTTTGACTAGTTTCTGCCAATTTTGCATTAGTTAAAGCATGAAAAATAGATGCTTCAAAGAATATTCTAAATGAGTTAATTAAAATGGTTTCAGGGTTGGGCTCAAAAACAATCTCCCTGATCCCTTTATCTTGGTGAAAACTTTGGTTATTTTTTTCGATTTTGCCAATCGTGTTTGCTGAAATTGGAAAAATTTCTTGAACGACAGGATCGGCCTTTAATGGGTTTTCATAATTGGTATAAATTAATTTAACTGAATTTAAAAGTGATATTTCTAAAACATCATAAATCTTATTTGAAATCACTTGAGCTATTTCATATGTTGGATTATCACCGATTTGTGTTAAGGTTTGGATAATGTGATATTTTTTATTTTTTTCAATTAGGCTTAACAATTTAGAGCCAATAACAATCAAAATATCTTCACCTGTAACAACTTCATTTATCATTTTATACATTTCGGAATTGAATGATCCACATAGACCTAAATCACTCCCAAAAATAATATATAAATTACGACGATTGCTAAATTTTCATGCATGCTTATTTAATAATTTGTCAATATCCTGCGTCGAATTTTTTACAAGATTAATAAAAATAGCCTCAACGTTTTTAAAGTAAGATTTAACCTCACTAATTTTGTTTTTAATTTTTGAAAACTTAGCAGTGGCTACAAGTTCCATAGCCTTCGTTATTTTTTTGGTAGAATTAATTGAATTAATACGTTGCTTTATTTTTTGCAAGCTTTCCATGGTAATTCAGGAATAGGCATAAAGTTTTCGGGATTATATAGGGGAATAGTCTTTATAAACAAGTCATTAAATAAAATGATTTGATTATAAATTTCTTCAATTAATTCATTAGTTCAATCATTAGATTCATCGATCTTTCTCATGATTTTTATTGCTTTAGGTTCTGTTGCAAAATAAGTTAGAATTTCTTGACGATATTTAATAATGTTGTTTTTAGGGATTACATTAATTAAGCGATACTTAGCAAGGAATAATAAGATAATTTGTTGACCAGGAGAATATGGTGAAAATTGCGACTGTTTCAACAGCTCATAGACCTTAGCACCATGTTCCAAAATAATTCTTGTATTTTGGTCTAAATCAGAACCAAATTGTGCAAATGCTTGCATTTCATTATATTGAGCTAATTCTAGCTTTAAACTTGAAACCACCTTTTTAGTCATTTTGGTTTGCGCGGCTGAACCAACTCTACTTACGGAATAACCAATATCAATTGCAGGTCTTTGCCCAGAATTAAATAAAGATTCTTTGGTAAAAATCTGACCATCAGTAATTGAAATAACATTAGTTGGAATATATGCTGAAATATCTTCAGCTTGTGTTTCGATAATTGGCAAGGCAGTTATTGAACCGCCACCATAATCGTTATTTAGTTTTGCAGATCTTTCTAGTAATTGCGAATGTAGATAAAAGACGTCACCAGGATATGCTTCACGGCCGGGAGGTCTTCTTAACAATAAAGATAATGTTCGATAGGCAACGGCATGTTTTGATAAGTCGTCATAAACTATTAAAACACTTTTACCTCTTGCCATTCATTCCTCAGCAATAGTTACGCCAGTATAGGGTGCTATATATTGCAATGGCGCACTTTCAGAAGCTGATGCTGCAATGATAGTTGTGTATTTCATTGCATCATTCTTTTCAAGCTGATCAACAATTTGGGTAATTGTTGAATTTTTTTGGCCGATAGCCACATAGATACAATAAACATCTTTGCCTTTTTGGTTTAATATCGCATCAATGGCAATGGCTGTTTTTCCTGTTTGTCTATCACCAATAATTAGTTCACGTTGTCCTTTTCCGATAGGAATTAAAGCATCAATTGCCAAAATACCAGTATGTAAGGGTTCTGAAACTTCCTTACGTGTCATAACACCAGGCGCAATTTTGAAAATTGGTCTCTTTATTTCGCTATTAATTTTACCCTTACCATCAATTGGTAATGCTAGGGCATTAATAACACGGCCCAATAAAGCGTCACCCACTTGAACCGAGATAACGTTGTGTGTTCTCTTGACATGTGAATTTTCTACAATATTACGATCATCGCCAGTAACAACAACACCAACCAACTCTTCTTCAAGATTTAAGGCCATACCAACAATACCGCAATCAAATATTACTAATTCACCATATTCAACATTAGTTAAACCACTAACTAGAGCAATACCGTCACCAACAGTAATAACTCTACCTACTTCATCATAACTAACAGTTTCGTTGAAATCTTTAATTTGATTTTTAATGATAGCTGATAAATCACTGGGTTTTAAAGCCATATCTTTCCTTTCATTATTCTAATGATTTTATCTTGTTTAATTTTCCCAAAACAGAGTTATCAATCAAGTACTCGTCTACTTTTATTCTTATTCCACCGATTAAATCAGGGTCTATATGATTAGTTAAAGTAACTTTTGCATTTAGATCAGATGAAATCTTTTTTTCAAGGTTTTTCATCTTATCAGTACTTAATGGTTTAACTGAATATACATAACCATACTTAATATTTAATTTTTCATTTGCTAATTCAATAAAGCGATGAAATATAATATCCATATATTTAACAATATGTTTTCTGGTTGCTAATTTAATAATATTTAATATATATGGATGGTATGAATCAAAAGCCTCACTAATTAACATAAACTTTTTTTCTTCCGTTATATCAAAAGAATTTAAGATTTTTAAATAATCTTTATTTTGTTTCAAAACCTTAATAATGTCAGCAGTCTGATTAGTAATTTCCTTAAGTTGATCAGACCCATTAGCTAAATCATATAAGGCAAATGATCAATTATTAATTACTTCATTTAATTCAGTCATATCTATTTCTTAATAACCTCATTAATCATTTTGACATTATCGGCATCTTTTATTTCACGGCCAATAATTTTTTTAGCAATTTCAACAGCATTTTCCATAATAATTTTCTTTTGCTCTTTACTGAATTCAACACGCTTTTTATTAATCAAAATTTCTGCTTGTTCTAACATCATTTCAGCTTTTTTCTTCGCAATAGCTGAACCACTATTTACAATTCTTTCACTTTCAGCTTTTGCATTATTGATAATAGTTCTTGCCTGATTAGTAGCCTCAATTATTTTTAAATCATGTTCTTCTTGTATTTTTAGTGCTTCATCTTTTGCCTTGATTGAAGCATCAATATTACTTTGAATTAATTCTTGACGCTTTTTAACCATTTTCTTAATTGGTTTGTATACCAAAAAAGTAATAATAATGGTTATTAGCATTAACACAATTAAAGAAAAAACAAATAGAGGCCAATTAAATGTTAAGCCAGAGAAGGTTTTTTCTAATTCTTCACTAACTCCCCCTTTACCTTCAGGGGCTTTCATAAGATAAGTTAATACTCTCATATAAATCAAAAAATAATTTAACTATACAAAGATTAATAATAAAGCAATAACTAAACAATAAATTGATGCAGTTTCAACAATAGCCAAACCTAAAATTAATAAAGTACGAACTTTAGATAAAGCTTCTGGGTTTCTACCAACAGCTTCACAGGCTTTAGCAACGGCCATACCTTGACCAATCGAAACAAATCCAGCTCCAAAGATTGCTAACCCGGCACCTAACATTGTTAAACCGTATGCAAAGGGGTAATTTTGACCGCTAGCATCACCGGCTTTACTTGGGTCAAATCTATTAATAACATCTGAAATTTTATCTAATTTATCAATCATTTTTTTCTCCTATATTTTTAAAAATATTTTAATTACTTTCTTGAATTAATTGTTTATTAGCGATAATTTTACTTTTTCAATCTCTAATTTTTTTCTTATGTTTTTCCTTAACGTCTTCCTCAGCTGCTTGCGCCCAATATGACATTGTCAACACTACAAAAACAAATGCTTGAATAATACCATCAAATAAATCAAAATAAAGATTAAATGCCGGCAATACCACAACACCAAATGGATTGAATGTCGAAGCTTCAGCACTAACATCAAGACCAATAATTTTTGCTCATATATTGTTTAAGAAAATTGTTGCCAATGAAACAAGAACAACTCCCCCAATGATATTTCCATATACCCGGAAAGTCATAGAAACAATTGGTGAGAAATTTGAAGCAAATTCTAATGGATTTAGCAATTTAATAATATGCTTAATTTTGTTATAAGCTATCCCAACACCAGCCGTTCCTAATCAAGACACCACTGTGGCAGCTAAAACCGCAGATAAACTCGAGCCAACCGGAGCAAAACCAACTAATGATAATATGTTTCCAAAGAACATAAACACAAATAATGATATTAAGTATGGATTTGCTTTATCAAACTTCGATTCATGTGTATCACTAAAGAAATTATCTCCGCCGATAATAGCTGTTTCAACTAGGATTAAAGCAGCATTAGGTGCCTTGTCAACTTTTTGTCGTTTTACTGCTACATAAATTAAAACTGACAAAATAAGAACAATAAAAACTAAGGATATTAATGAAAATATTTGATTACTATTAATTTCTGTCGAACCAAATCAATTAATTTTTAGTAATTTATCCATTTAGCTCCTTTCTTTTATTAACCATAGTAACAACGGCCCACACTATTGAAAAAATGGACAATAGAATATAAGGTGCTGTCATTGTGATTGTATTAAATGGAAAAAAAGCAGCATTTAAACCGGGATAGTCTTTGTGAAGGTAAGTATTAATATAAATAAAAATAGCAAATATTGCTCCATTAAAAATATTCAACGCAAAAAATATAAGAACAGAAATAAGCATCCTTATTTTATAATGTTTTTTACCTTGAACATTAATACTATTTTTCACAATTTTTAGGATCACATATACTGATAATAAAAATAATAAAAAACTAACTATACCCACTAAATACCCTAACAATAACGAGTAGTCAAAAAATGACATTGATGAAAATATTAACAACAACGCAACATTTAATGTAGTATAAGTTATTCAAATTTTTTTTCCATGTGTTTTATTCATGCTCAAGTGGTTATTTTTATATTTTAATAACCTAATGTAAAATTATATTACTTTTGAATTTTTTGTTTTTATAAATATATTCACAAAATAATGCCAAAAAATATACATCCTTAAAACCTAAAACCAAATATGAAAAAATAGTTTTTTAGCACTTTATTTAGCACTTTAAGTATTAGAGTGCTAAATTGTGTTATAATTATATAATTAATATATATTTAAATTAAGGAGGTCGAAATATGCATGCATCATGAACACCTGCAGAGGATAACAAAGAAGATAAAGACCCATTATTAAAATATGGTCGCAATCTTACTGAACTGGCTTTGGAAGGAAAGCTAGAACCAGTTATAAATCGCGACGAAGAAATAAGATCATTAGTAAGAATCTTATCTCGCAAGACAAAAAATAACCCAGTTTTAATTGGGGAACCAGGCGTTGGAAAAACAGCAATTGTTGAAGGATTAGCTAAAAAAATCATTGATAACCAAGTGCCTGAGAATTTAAAAAATAAAAAAGTATACGAGCTTAATATTTCATCTATTGTTGCAGGAACACAATTTCGAGGTCAATTTGAGGAAAGAATTGAAGCTATTTTAAAAAGAATTAAAGATTCTAATGGCGAAATTATTCTTTTTATTGATGAAATTCATATGATCGTCGGAGCTGGTGGAACAGGTGATAGTAGTATGGATATAGGTAACATGTTAAAACCAATGATGGCAAGAGGACAATTACACCTAATTGGCGCTACCACTCTCGACGAATACAGAAAACATATTGAAAAAGATTCTGCTCTCGAGAGAAGAATGCAAAAAATTTTTATTAATGAACCAACTATTGAGGACACCATTACCATTTTAAGGGGAATCAAAGAACGACTCGAAACTTTTCATGAGGTAAAAATCAAGGATGAGGCCCTAGTAGCCGCAGCAAACCTGTCGGCCAGATATATCCAAGATCGTTTTCTACCTGATAAGGCAATAGACCTAGTAGATGAAGCCTCAGCATCTATTAAAACAGAAATGAAATATATTCCCGAGCCAATTGAAAAACTAAATTATGAAATAACTAAACTGGAGATCGAAAAGGCAGCAATAAAAAACTCTGTTGGTAAAGAAAATAACAACAATAATGACCGCATAAAACAAATAAATGAACATCTAACCAAAATCAAGGCAGAGCATAAAAAGCTGTCTAGCCAATGAGAAGAAGAAAAAAATTTAATTGCTAAACTATCCTCACTAAAAGACAATATTGAAGATTTAAAAAGACAGCTAAACACATTACAAAATGAGGGCAAATACCTTGAAGCTTCAAAAGTTATGTATGTTTTATTACCAGAACTTGATGATTCAAAAAAAGAAATTGAAAACAAACTAACCAATTTGCCAAATCGTTTAATAAGAGAAACAATTGATGAGGAAGAAATTGCTGAGGTTGTAAGCAAATGAACTAAAATACCGGTAACAAAATTGCTTGAAAAGCAAAAAAATAAACTTCTTAAATTAAGTGAAAATCTTTCATTAAGGGTTAAGGGTCAAATAAATGCTATCAAGCTAGTTTCAGAAGCTATCAAAAGAGCTAAAGCTAATATTAATGATCCTAATCGACCTATTGGTTCATTTCTATTTCTAGGGCCAACAGGTGTAGGAAAGACAGAACTTGCTAAAGCATTAGCACTCAATCTATTTGACAATGAAAACAATATTATTCGTTTAGATATGTCTGAATATATGGAAAAACATAACATATCAAAACTAATCGGTTCACCCCCAGGATATATTGGCTATGATGATAATGGCGGCCAATTAACAGAAAAAGTAAGACAAAACCCTTATTCAATAGTTTTATTTGATGAAATTGAAAAAGCCCATGCTGATGTTCTAAATATTCTTTTGCAAATATTGGATGACGGGATACTAAGCGACAATAAAGGTCGAAAAATAAATTTTCGAAACACAATAATTATAATGACCTCAAACATTGGGTCAGAGCAAATTATGACAAAAATGCCTAGCAAGGATGAAATTATAAAAATCTTGTTAACTAAGTTTAAGCCTGAATTTATTAACCGTATTGATGAAATTGTTCCATTCAATAAATTGAGTAACTCAGTCACAAAAGAAATTGTTGATTTAGAATTAAAAAAACTAGCCAACCGTATCTCGATAAATATTAAATCTGAGTTGCAATACGATCAAGGAGTTATCGAGTATATTGCAGATAAGTCATATAACACAGCTTTTGGTGCTAGAGTTATTAGAAGATTTATTCAAAACAATATCGAAAATAAACTTGCAGATTTTATATTACGCAACTCAATAGAAGAAGATTCGATTATTTACCTATCAATTGTAAACAATGAAATTAAAATAGAAATAGATCATGAAGGTAATTAAAAAAACACAAGGCAATTAGCCTTGTATTTTTATATGGTACATCCTGTGGGGATCGAACCCACGACCCAGGGATTAAGAGTCCCTTGCTCTACCTGCTGAGCTAAGGATGCATTTAAAATAATACCTAATAAATTATAAACAAATATCTTTGATGATATTAAAAAAAATAATTATTTATTGCAAATAAATGTAAGACTTTTCAGGAATACAATAAATTAAACCAATTTTATTAATATTTCGCAAGGCATAAAATACTATGAAATAATTAAAAAAGTCTATTAAAAGATTAAGTTTTAATATAAAAAGCAATATAAATCATGTTTATATAATCCGAGGCCTTCAATATAATATAAAAACCTACAAAATTTAGTAAAATTTTTTAGTTACATACTGATATATTTTAAGGAGTTTACTATGCTAGATGTTTGTGGGATAAGCAAAATCTTTCCAGATAAAAAATTATTTACCAATATCAATCTGAAATTCTTGCCTGGAAATGTGTATGGAATAATTGGGGCTAATGGTGTAGGAAAATCTACTTTTCTAAAAATTTTAAGTGGTGAGATCGAGGCAACTGAGGGTCAAATTATTAAAGAAAAAAATGCTCGTATGAGTGTTTTGAGCCAAAACCAAGATGAATTTAATGATTTTAATGTTACTGATGTTGTAATCATGGGCAATAAGGAACTTTATCAAATAAATATTGAAAAGAATAAAATTTATGAAAACCCTGAGGCTACAATGGAAGATTATGAAAAGGCAAGCCACTTAGAACAACTTTTTGGAGAAATGGGCGGATGAAACGCTGAAAATGATGCCCAAACTCTTCTTTCAAATTTAGGTATTGAACCTGAAAAATGAAATATGCAAATGTCTAATCTTAAAGCAAACGAGAAAGTTAAAGTTTTATTAGCAAAAGCCCTATTTGGAAATCCAGACATCTTGATCATGGATGAACCAACTAATAGATTAGATTTAAAGACTATAAAGTGATTAGAAAACTTCTTAATGGATTATCCAAATATTGTCATTGTTGTTAGTCATGATAGCGACTTTTTAGATGCAATATGTACCCATATCATTGATATCGACTATTCAGAAGCGAAGTTATTTGTTGGTAATTATTCATTTTGAAAGCAATCGAGTCAATTATTAGTTGAAATGCAACAAAAAACCAATCTAAAAAAAGAAGAGCAAGCACAAAAGTTACGTGAATTCATTGCCAGATTTTCTGCCAATGCTTCAAAATCCAAACAAGCAACAAGCCGGAAAAAATTATTAGAAAAAATTGTAATTGATGAGCTAAAACCCTCATCAAGAAAGTATCCATATATTAAATTTGAACTAAATAGATTGCCCGGAAAACAAATTTTAAATGTTCATAATTTAACATATAAAAATGAAAATGGAGACACACTATTTGAAAATGTAACTTTTTCCTTAAAACCTGGTGATAAAATGGTTATTGTAGGCAATGATGATATTGCTAAAACCAGATTCCTTGAAATATTAATGAATAGAAGAAAGCCAACTTCCGGGACTGTTGAATGAGGTATAACTATTTCTCCTAACTATTTTCCCTCAAATAATCAAGAATATTTTAATGAATCAGAAAGTATTATTGATTGATTAAGTAAATGACCATTAAATAACACTACACAAGAAACAAAAGATAACAGTGATGCTAGAATGAGAGCATTTCTGGGAAGAATGTTATTTTCTAATGATAGTGTTTTTAAAAACGTCCAAGTAACAAGTGGGGGAGAAAAGGTTAGGTTAATGATGTCTAAATTGATGCTAGAAGAAAGCAACTTTTTAATTTTTGATCAACCTCTTGATCACTTAGATTCGGAGTCAATTGATAGCTTAATTGAAGGCGTTAAATCATATAAGAGCTCATGCATTTTTACAACCTATAATCGTGCTATGATTAAAGAATGCGCGAATGTTATTCTTGAAATAAAACCAAAATCAAGTTTCTTATTTTATGGAAATCTCGACGAATATGAAGAAGCTATGGGATATTAATTAATAAAATCCGGAAATTAGTTTCCGGATTTTTAAATTTAGCTAATTGCTTCAATCTATCTCGAAATAATCATATTTTTTTTCTCTTGACTTCTTTTCTAAAACCAAAAACGTTATTTTGTCTTCAAGTTCAAATTTGGTATTTTTTCTTAATGAATGACCTTTTTTTGACTCAATCCAACTTGAAAGTGTTTGATTCTTTTCCTTATCCGTTAATTGATAATCGAGATATTCATAAAGCTCCAATTGTTTTCATAGAACCTTCATTAAGACAGAACCCTTGGCTTCGCATCTTTCAAGACTAATTTCGTAGATTTGCTCATCATTGTCATATTCATCATATATTTCACCAACAACTTCTTCAAGAATATCCTCGATAGTAATAATACCTATTGGTTTATCATCACTGTTAGTTTCGGTAACGAAGGCCATTTGTGCGCGCGATTGTCTCAACTTTTCAAGTGCTGATGATAAGATTGAGTTAGCAGAAACCTTAGGAACAGTTTTAATATAATTTAAAATATTTCCTTTTTTAAGAAAAAATATATCCTTAAGCAACAATATGCCAATTAAATTACCATCTTTTTCAACTGGTATTCGTGAATAATTAGTTTCTCTAAACATTTTTAGTGCTTCTTGCATAGTAGCCTTAGAACTGATAAAATCCACATTTTTCATTTTAATATAATGCTGTGAAACCTTAGTTGAATCAAGATCTAAGACATTTTGGGCCATTGCAGATTCTTTAAATTCCAAAACACCCTCATCATGTGCGATATTTAATAAGTTTTTAACATCTTCCTCAGTATTGGTAATATAAATCTTCTTTCCAATTTTAGAAATAGGATATGTTATGGGAATAAATATTCAATATAACATTTCAATAAACCAATAAAATGATTTAACGGTTTTTTCTGGATAGCGCTTTGCAACCAATTTTGGCAATATTTCAGCAAATAAAACAATAATTGGTGTCATTACAATTGTTGAAATAATTGATGCCAAGCCTGCCTTAGGAGCTCCAAAGGCTTGTGTTAAAAGATAAACTAATAATGTTGAAGAACCAATATTTACCAGATTATTAGCAATCAGAATGGTTCCGAGTGTTCTATTAAAGAAATTGTGCTGTTTTAGAATTATTTTATATCTTTTTTGATTCTTTTCAATCATTGTCTCGATTTTGGCCTTGGTTAAAGAAGTATATGCTGTTTCAGTTGCGGAAAAAATTCCAGAACAAACGAGCAATATGGCTAGTAAAATTATTAATAAAGCGTAATGTCAAGGTTCGAGGTCCATCTAAATGTCTCCATACAAAAATTTAAAATATAACTATAATTAGTATTATATAATAGCAAAAATAATTATTATTTATATTTAAATATTTTATAATGTTATATTATGTTTAAATTTGAAGATGTTAGTATAGTGCAATTACCTAAAAAAATATTACGAGAAAAATCAAAAGATGTAGAAATTCCCTTATCACAGGAAAATATTGATTTGATTGAAAAAATGATTTTTCATGTCAGCGATAGTCAAAAACAAAATACAAAATTTAGACCAGCTGTCGGTGTCGCAGCTATTCAATATGGAATACCAAAAAACATATTTTATATTCTGATAGTTGATAATAATAACAATGTGATTTTTAATGATGCCATAATAAACCCAAAACTTATTGGTCACTCAGAGCATAAAATTGCCTTATCAGAAGGCGAAGGATGCCTAAGTGTTAGCGAAGATTGACCAAATCAGGAAGGCTTAGTTCCTAGATATGCAAGAGTTATTTTTGATGGATATTCATATATGGAAAAGAAATACAAAAGATTTGAAGCAAGTGGTTATAGCGCAATCGTATTTCAGCATGAATTTGACCATTTACAAGGTGGATTATTTATAGATAGAATAAATAAAAAGAGCCCATGAGCAAAAGACAAAGATTTGCAAGTTTTGTAATAGAAAAATAGGTTAGATAATGATATGTACCCTCTTTACTGGACAAATAAAAACCAGTAAGGAGGGTTATTTTTA
>NZ_JBSQAZ010000007.1:0-41147 GCF_053851615.1 Mycoplasma sp. 1890 | reverse complement strand
ATATAGTAAAATAATTATAGCTGACGCTAATATGCACCTTTAAATTTACAAGAACGTATGCCATAACATATTATTTTAGCTTTACTACGAATTTGCTATTATCAAAAACATATGCAAAAATAAAGGTATCATTATCATTAACTTGTTCGTCAAATAATTATATTTATGAGAATTTTACAATTAAAATTAACTTAAAAAATGAGATAATGTTGTTTCCAATTTAAGGCATCTCTTTAATCAGACTCAATTTCTCAGTAGACACAAATGATAAATAACAAAAAAATAACCAAACATCAGATACAAAAATTTTTTCAATTATTTTGTTGTTTGGTTATTTTTATATAATAAATTTAAATTTGCGTAATTACCATTCTCAAATCTCTTAATAAAAAGTAGGCTAGAAATTAATTTACACAAAAAATTCTTACACTTCCTTATTAAAAGGATTTAAATTATGTTCTTTATTTTTATACTTAAATGGAGGGCATAGGAAAGCAAGATTACTTATGCTACCTTTTTTATTTTTTTAAAAAATCAAGCTTTAAGTTAAAGTTTATTTATTTTTTTAAGCTAAACGGTACTTCTTAACTTCTGAAAAATTTATTAATCTAATAGCATTTAATATTCCTTAATGAATTCATGAAATGTTTATGCATTATTTTATTCCTTCTTTATTTTTTGAAGTTCTTTTTCTTTAACAGATACATTCTCTTCATCTGATTTTAATTCTTTTTCATTTTTTAGAATTTGTTTTTTTATATTATCACTTTCACTAAGAATATTTTTAATACTTAAATCAACATCGTTTATTGTTTTAATTATTTCTTGATTAAGACTATAAATATCATTAAATTTATTTTTTGCTTTCTCTAATTTTTGCTGTTTTAGATTAATTTCAATAGCTATTTTTTCTAATTCCTTTTGTGCTTCTTTGAGTTTATATTTTTCATTATTTAGTTTCAGTAAAGCAGCGTCATTTTTTTGCTTAGCATTTTCATATTCTTTTTGTTTTTTATTTGTTAAATTATTATTATTATTATTATTATTATTTGTTTTATTGATAGCTTTTTCAATATCTTGCAGTTTTTTTATTATTCGCTCTACTTCTTTAGTTTTTTGGCCTACATTTTCAAATAAACTTTGAACTTTATGATTAGCACTATTTAATTCATGCTGAACTTTTTGCAATTCTATATTATTCTTGTTAGCTTTTTGAACAGATTCATTTTTATTAGCAGCTAGCAGTTCATGTCTTTTATTTAAATCACTTAATTCGTTACTTTTTTGATTTAACACATCAGTTTTTAAAGAAATATCATTGTTAATACTTTCAAGCGCCTTCATTAATCTCTTATTATTCATAAAAGAATTTTGCTTTTGCACTTCAACATTACTTTTACTTTTCTCATTTTTAGCTACTTCTTTTTGCTTTTCATCCACAATTTTTTTTGCGTCCCTTAGGCTTTGTTCCAATGCAGCTAAAATATCATTAGAACTATTTAATGCATTATTAGCATCTTGAATCTCTTGATTTTTTGTTATTCATTTTTCCTTAGTTAATCTTAAATTGTTTTCTGCATCTTTTCTACGTTTTTTAGCTTCAGTGGCTTCTACTCTTGCCAATTGTAATAATTCAAACTTATCATTCTTTTGCTTCTCTTTGATTGCTACATTAGCATCAGCTTCTTTTAGTTTCTTTTCAGATTGGGCTTTTCTTTCAATATTTTCGTCTTTTTCTTTAGTTAACTCCAACAGTCTTTTCTCTGCTTGTAATATTTTTCCATCAAAATCTCAATATTCTTTTACTACTGGCACAATTTCCTTTTCGAGTTTTTTATTTTTTTCTTCCCATTCTGCCAATTCTTTTTGTGCCATTTTATAATCTTTCTCAATACTACTCTTTTCGGATTGAAGTCGATCAATTATCTCTCAAATTCTATCCTCCGCCGCAACTCCTCCATCACCAATACCAGTATCAGATCCATTGGCCTCAGCAATTCTATCTAATGTTTTATGATAATCACTTATATTTTTATTATATGAATCAATTAGTTTCTTATTTTTTTCAACCAATTCAGATACTTCTCCGATCTTGATTCTCATAGATGTACGATTATTTCCTAGTTCAACTAGGTTATTTTCTAATAATTTTTTTTGATTAGTAAATTCAGCTATATCTAATTTTTTTTGTTTTATTTCTTCTAAATTTTGCTTAATTCTTTTTTCGATATTTATAGAACTTTCAGCAGCACCATCTTTAAGATCATTTGCGAGTTTTAAATTTTGTTTCAAAATTTCATATTCAATGTTTAACTGGTTAGCATAACGATCTTTATCGATTTCATCATTTTTAATATCAGCAATTAATTTTTCTATTTTCTTAATGGTTCCATCAACTAATTTTATTTCATTACCTAGTTTATTAATCTCTTCATTTTTTTGCTTTTTATTTTTTTTAATTTCATCTAATTGTGTTTGTAAGTTATTTTGTGTATCTTGAGCCTGTTTCAATAATCTTTTTGATTCTTCCAATTCATTATTTATTTGATTAAAATTTTGCTCTTTTTCTTGATATTCACGTTTAGAATTTTCAATTTGTTTTAAGATGTTTTTTTGATTGTCCTTTGCTTTTACTAGATTATTATTTGCTTTCTCTAATTCTTTAAAAATACGACCTGCGTCAATGGAAATTTCTTCTTCAAGTCTACTTGCTTCTTGAACTTGATTGTTTAGTTCAATATTTGTAGAAATAAGACTATTCAGTTTTTGAGTTGTCTCACTTACTTCCTGCTTTGCATCATTAAGTTGTTTATTTGCTTGATCTAGTTGTTTTTGAGCATTATTTAATTCATTATTTATTCTATTTTTATCACTATTAAGAGCAATTATAGTATTATTAGCTTTTTCTGATTCTTTTTTAGCTTCTTCTAATTCCTTAGTTTTCTTTGCTAAATCATTATCTATATCAATAGCATTAGAAGTTGAAGATTCAACGCTTTCTTGAGCATTTTTAACCTTATTTTTAGCTTTTTCTAGTTTCCTATTTGCTTCATTTAATTCTTTGGTTAGTTTATCTAACTCATTATTCGCATAAATAACGCTATTTTCTAATTCTTGTTTATTTTGCTCCGCATCTTTTTTTGATTTTTCAAGCGCTTTTATTTTTTCTTTAATAAGTTGAAGTTGTTTTTCCAAAGCTTCCTTATTTTCCCTGGTTTTATTTAGTTTTTCATTAGCTTTGTTTAATTCTTCTGTCTTAGAAATTACATTTCTGTTTTTTAATAAATCATTTTGCTTTGCTTTCTCTAGTTCGCTGTTTGTTTTATCTAATTCATCTTGTGAATATTTTTGCTCAGCTTTTAAGGTTTTAAATTGATGAATAAAAACAATTTTATTATTATAAACCATCTGGAATTCATAATCAGTATTAGGAGATAACGGTTTCTCATTATTTAGCCCAAAATGCATATTTTCGCTATTTTTTCCGACTGTGTGAGACTTTCTAACTATTTCATATGGTGTTTTTTTGGCATAAAACAAAACTAAAAATGTTCTATCCATATTATCATTTTCATCAATATTTTTTAAATTAAACACTGCTGAGTTTGAAGCAATTTTCTGGTCCTTTATTTTTAAACCTTTAATATCATTTGCACCATTAACTCTATTTTTATTGGCATTTAAGAAATAATAAGCAACCAAAGCGCCTGTTGCAACAATTGATAACGAAAGGGATAAAGCTAAAATAATGTTGCCACGTCTTTTCTTTTTTTGTTTGTTTTCACTGGTATTTTCCATAAATTTATACTCTTTCTTTTTTTAAGCTATCGTTTTCAAATATTTTTCAATTTTTATAGGTTATATGTTACATTTTTTTTTTTTTTTTTTTCGCAAAGTTGCTTATTTTGTAAGGCTATCATTATTTATAATAATGATAAAATTTGTATATGTTTTAGTTTATTTATGCAATATATTCATGCTTTCTAACCCTGGGTAATAAAAAAGAGGCAACTGCCTCTCTCTAAAATAATTTACTTTTAAAACAGGAATTCTTACATCTTCTTACTTTAAAATTTATTGTAAATAATTTCATTGCTTTCATCATCATTTGAATATTTATTATTCAAATGGGATTTAGATTTAGATGAATCAAAACCTGAAATTGTCAAATATTCTTGTGTATCATCATCTGTATGATTTTCGATTTCACTATTTGTGAGTTTAAAATCATTTTCTTCTTTATTGTTGGTTCTATTTATTCCTGTAGCAATTACAGATACATAAATTTCACCAAGTTTTTCTGCTTCTTCATTAGCAGGAGAACCAACGCCAAATATAACATCAATATTTTCGCCAGCAACATTCTTTAAAACATCAATTGCGGCTTCAAAATCATTGATAGTACTATTTCTTGATGACGAAAAATAAACTATTGCTTTAGTGATACCTTTTATATTACTTTCTAAAATAGGACTGCTTATCGCATTATGCATTGCTTTCTGCGCCGCATTTTCACCAGTTGATTGTCCGATTCCTACAATGGTTTCACCACTGTTTTTAATTAACGTTTCTAGGTCGGCTAAGTCTAAATTAATCAAACCAGGTACAGCTATAATATCGACAACAGTTCTAATAAATTGCTTAACAATATTATCTGCAACCTTAAAAGCATCCTTAAAAGAAATTTCGCCAAAAGATTCTTTTAATTTATCATTTGAAATAATAATATAAGAATCTACATTTTTCTTTAATTCTTCAATCCCTTGGAGTGCAATCTGACTTCGCTTTTTTCCTTCAAATGAAAAGGGTGTAGTTACAATTGCTATTACCAAAGAATTTTGTTCTTTAGCTAATTTGGCAATCACGGGGGCTGCTCCAGTACCGGTGCCGCCACCCATCCCAGCAGTAATAACTACTAGGCTAGCATTTTTTATCTTTTCCTTTATTTCATGTGTTGAATGCTCGGCAGCTTGTCTTCCAATTTCTGGATTAGCACCAGCCCCGATACCTTTTTTATCACCTAATTGTAGTGTTAGTGATTTATCAAATTTATCTAGAATTTGTCTATCTGTATTTGCAACAACAAATTCTAATCCATCAATTTTTGTATCAAGAAGACTTTGAATACTATTATTTCCACCACCACCAACACCGATAACCTTAATATTAGCAACGGAATTGAAATTTTCAAATTCTGGCATGGCAGTACTCCTTACTTTTTTTCTACTTTATCTTTAATTTAACTAAATTATATAAATAAAATTGAGTTTATTTTTTGTAATTAAAAGAATATCCTTTTTCCTCTCGTTTATTTACGTCTAAAATAAATAATTCAGAGGTTATAGTCATTTCTTTAATAGTATTTTGTCTTTTGTTAACAAGATTAATAATTCCCATCATTTCATAACTAATAACATCAATTGCGCAATAAGCTTTGTCTGATAAATAACTTAAAATTTTAAAGTTTTTAAACGTTTTTATGGTTTCTAGGAATTTGCTATTACTTACATTAAAATTAACTTTTATATTAATATCTTTTATATTTTTTAAAAAAGATTCAACATAATCATTAATTTTTTTTAAATAATATCCCAGAACTTTTTTAAATAATAAATTATTGCCAGAATTTAAGTTACATTGCCATAAATTAAATTTAGTATAAGCTATTTTTTTGGTAGTTTTCAATTGTTTAGCAATGAATTCAATTAAATAATCTATTCCTAAATTAACATTTTTTTTAATTATAACTACATCATTTTTTAAAACATCTAATTTCAAGCTGTAATCATCTAAATAAATTTGGGTAGCTATTCCAGAATCTCTTTGTTGATTAAAATAAATATTTTTAAGAAATTCATAGTCATAAATTTTTAAAATATTTAGGTTATTTTTCTTAAATAGATTAAAAATGTTTTTAGCAACATTTCATTCTAAAAGATTAAGACTTATTAATCGATTGTTATTATCATTATTTAGATATGAGTAATCAAATAAGTAATTACTATTTGATTTTTCTAAGTAGTATAGTTTCTTAGCTAATTCATAATTAGTTAGCTTTTGATTACTTTTATTAGAAATTATTTTCTTATTAATTTTCAAAAAAGGTGAATCTTGAATAATTACAACAACATTTTTTATTGTCAAAGATATGGTTGCTTCAATTTCTTTTTTAGTTTTGCAAATAAATGAATCTAACTCAAATAGGTTAAAAATTGTGCTACTAATGCTTCTTTTATAAATCAAAATATTTCCAAAAGAATTTTGCTCTATAACCTCAACAGAAAAACTGCTGACCTCAAATTTGTATGCTATAATAACACTTTTCTTCATAAATTAACCTATTTTTGTTATCACTCTCATTTTTGCGCTACGTGATCTTTTATTATTCTCAAATTCGCTTTGAGAAGGAAAAATAATTTTTTGTTTTCACTTTAATTCAGTCTGAACTGGCAATCTTTTTAATTTAGGATCTACATAATTTAAATTTTGAAAGAATCTTTTGACTTTTGCATCTTCCTTGCTATGAAAGGTTATAATAGCTAACTTGCCGTTAACATTTAATAAATCTATAACCTGATTTAGCAAATCATCTAATGCATTTAATTCATCATTAACCGCAATCCTTAAAGCTTGAAATACAGCCTTCGATGGATTCTTTTGTCTAACAATTTTGGCTGGTAATGCTTTTTTAATAATTTCATTTAATTCAAAAGAAGTACTAATTGGTCTATTTTTAACAATTGATTTCGCAACTATTCTTGCTAGCTTTACATCACCATAATCGTATAAAATTTGTGCAATTTTATCTTCTTCTCACTCATTGACTATTATATGTGCATTAAGTTCTGCATCCAAATCCATTCTCATATCCAGTTTTGTATCCTGTGAATATGAAAAACCTCTTCTAGCATCATCTAGTTGTGGACTAGATACACCTAAATCAACTAAGATTCCATCAACTTTTTCAATATTAAGTTTCGCTAATTCTTCTTTCAAGAATCTAAAATCACTCTTAACTAATATAAAAAGGTCACTCACTAATTTTAATTTTTGTTCGGAATCACGTATTGCTTCAATATCTTTATCAAAGCAAATAAGTCTCCCGTTACCTTGGTCTTTTATTTTTTTTAAAATTTCAACACTATGTCCAGCTCTTCCTAAAGTTAAATCAAGATAAATCCCATTTGGCTTAATGTCTAATGAGTTAACTACTTCATTTAGCAAAACAGGAATATGTTTTTCTATAATTTAACCCCTTGTTCAAATAATTTCTGAGCTAGATTATTAATGTCAATTTCATCTTCGAAATATCTTTCTTTTGCATCATAAACTTCTTTTGCAAAAAGTTCACAGGTGTTTCCTGATCCGATGAAGACAACATCCTTTTTGATAGTGGTTTTAAAAGCTAAATGTTTCGGAATAATAATACGATTTGACTTATCTGGCACAACTAATTCTGTATTTGCAAAGATAAATCTACTTAATTCTCTCAAATCTCTATTAAGCAAATTATTATCCTCAAGTTTAGATTTTAGTTTTCCAAACTCAACCTTATCTCTCAAAACTAATTGTTTGTCAAAACCAATTGTGATAAAAAATTCTTTTCCTAAATCATTAAGTATTTTAGGTGGAATGACAACTCTTAACTTGTCATCTAAGCTTCGCTCGTATTTACCATACATTTCCACTTCCTCCCACTATCAACCAAATTTTACTATTTTTATAAACTATTTTTTGAAAAAAGTATTTTTTTAATAAAAAGCGACAAATTTATATTTTTTAAAATTGACAAATGAATAATTAATAATTTAGAAAATTACTTTTTTACTAAAATTTGCTAAAATAATTTACATGCTGGTTTAGCTCAGATGGTAGAGCAACTGATTCGTAATCAGTGGGTCGGGGGTTCGATACCTCTAACCAGCACCATAATTGCCGATAATACGAGATATGATGGTGCTTATATAAATAAATTAAAAATTTTTATTAAGAAATATTTTTTTAGGTTATAATAATTAAGCATTTACTTATATGAGTGCCGACTTAGCTCAGCGGTAGAGCAGCTGGCTGTTAACCAGTTGGTCGTTGGTTCAATCCCAATAGTCGGCGCCAGTATGGCCCTATGGTGAAGTGGTTAACACATATGGTTTTCATCCATACATGCGTGGGTTCGAGTCCCGCTAGGGTCACCATTTGGAGAATTAGCTCAGTTGGGAGAGCATCGCCCTTACAAGGCGAGGGTCGTGGGTTCGAGCCCCTCATTCTCCACCATTTGTAAATCACCAATAAAAAATGCCTTCACGGCATTTTTTATATGCTTTTTTTGTTATCCACTAATTTAGGTGCATAACAAATAAACCAACATAATAAGATTTTTAACTATAAAAAAGTAATTACGATTACCGCAATGAATTATCATATATGAAATAATTGCATCAATATAAAAATCACAAGCACCCAAACTAACTGCTTTAAAATTCAATTTATGTTCTAAATTCTTAAGGGCTTTATATTGGCTGCCAATACCTGAAAACATTTCAAATAATTTTATTTTCCTCATAACATATTAAGTTTAGCGCGCAATTTGAATTATATTAATTATTTTTTCATTATAAAATTTAAAATAAAAAAAGAAAGGCATTTATAACCTTTCTAAACAACATATTTAATGATATGGTGCGCGAGGAGGGACTTGAACCCTCACGCCGGAAGCATTAGTGCCTAAAACTAACGTGTCTGCCAATTTCACCACTCGCGCATATATGGTGCCGTTTATAGGACTTGAACCTACGACCTACTGATTACAAGTCAGTTGCTCTGCCAACTGAGCTAAAACGGCTTACTTATTTAATGCTATATTATTATATATAATTTTTTTGTTATTTAATAAAAAAAGTAGCATATATTATAATTTTTTGAAATATGATTCAAAACACCTATTTTTATTTTATACACTTTTATAAATTAGTAAATTAGTGTTTTTTATAAAATAAGGAGATATTTTTTAACTAGCAAATCAAGTAAAACTTGCCTCATGATAAATATGGTAATCTTCGTTAATACATAAATCTAACACTTAATTTAAAAACTAAGAAGATAAAGCTTTTAATATTCAGTTATCTCATCAATAACCCCTTCAATTGATTAAATAATTTAAAAATGATATAATAAATTACATTGAGGAAAAATGTTTTTTAAGATTAATAAAAAAAGAGGAGAATCAAGTTTTTTTGCAATTAAAAAATTTGCAAAAGAACATAATATTAAAAAGATTGGTCATAGCGGTACTCTTGATCCGTTAGCCCAAGGTCTTTTAATAGTTGCTAGTGATGATGATACAAAAGTTTTGCCATGACTTATTAATGATACAAAACAGTATTTTGTTGAAGCTTCACTTCATTGCTCTTCTAAAAGTTATGATGAAGGTGAAGAAGTTATTTTTTTAAAAAATAAAAAAATGATTACCAAGGAGCAATTAGAAAATGCGCTAAAACATTTTAAAAATCAAACCAAACAAATTCCTCCAGTTTTTTCGGCCAAAAAAATAAATGGACAAAGAAGTTATGATTTAGCTAGAAAAAACATAGATTTTTCATTAGCAGAATGTAATATTAAAATACACAACTTGGAGTTAATAGATTTTAACTATCAAAAACAATCATTCATCATTAGGACAAAAGTATCAAAAGGAACTTACATAAGGTCATTAATTCATGATATTGGAACATTTCTTGAAACGGATGCTGTTGTAAATATTTTAAAGCGAGAGAAAATTGGGAATATCAAATTAAATGAAAGTCTCGATTTTGAGCAAATCAATAACATAAACTCTCTTTTTAGAGTAAAATTATATACACTTACACATTTTGAAGTGAAATTAATAAAGTCAAAATCGGTTTTTTTCGATAGATTTAAAAACTTTAACGGAAAAGGCCTTTTTACATTTAATAATCAAATAATTGGTTGAGGACAAATAAATAACGGTTTCATAACCTTCGACAAGGTTTTATTCAACCGTATATTTTCATTGCCTAGTTAAGAGGTTAAAATGAATAACAAGTACAAGATGGTTGTGTTTGATATAGACGGTACATTGCTACCATTCGGCATAGATGAACTTTCTCTAAGAATGAAAGAAATGTTTCGCAAATTAAAAGATGCAGGTTATATTAATGTGCTTTGTTCAGGACGTGATATTTTTACAGTCGGAAAACAAATACATAATCCATATGTTGATTATTTTATTGGTGCAAATGGAACATTTATTTTAGATTTAAAAACTAATGAATACATATTTGAACAAACTATTGATTATAATGATTTTGTAAAGTTCAGATTATTTGCTAATGAAAGAAAGATACCATTTTCATTTGTAGGATATAAATGGGGCTATTATAATGATTTATTTAATCTAAATCACTGATTCTATCTACCTTATAAAGATAAATTTATATCAGAAAAAGAATTCGAAACAAAAAATGATAAAAACTATCTAATCACTGTTAGCACAAATAATCCCGAATATTGATCTAAGCAACTTAATATTTTATTCGAACACCATAATATGAATATGTGAGTTTTAGCAACATGACCTGGGGGAATATTTCTTTCAGCTAAAGGCATTACCAAGGCCGTGGGTCTAGAAGTATTGGGCAAACTGTTGGATATTAAGCCAAGTGAAATGGTTGCATTTGGTGATTCTGAAAATGACATTGAGATGCTAAAACTAGTTGGTTTAGGGATAGCTATGGGAAATGGAGAAGATACCACTAAAGATGTTGCTAATGAAATATGTTTACCTGTTACTGAAGATGGACCATATTTCAAACTAAAAGAAAAAGGATTTTACGAGTAATCGTAAAATTTTTATTTATTTTTAAAATTATTAATTAAAGTAAAATTATTAATATGAAAATTTTTGAATGAAATTTTAAACAAATTTTTGAAATAAATAATGACCTAATTATGGTTTTAGGCAGTTTTGAAACTCTTCATCTAGGACACTATGAATTAATCAAAATTGCAAAGGACCTAAAAAATTCAGGGGCAAATTACAAATTAGCAATTATGCTATTTAACCAACCATATAAAAAGTCGAAAATACACGAAAACAAGGCCTTTCAAGTCCAAACAAGACTATATACATTATTTAATTTAGGATTCGATTTCGTATTTTTAGTTGATGTTAATGAAGATACAATGAATGTTTCACATTATGACTTTTGCAATAATTTAAAAAATAATAACGTTAAATATGTTGTATGCGGTAATGATTTTTATTTTGGCTTTCGTAGAAGTGGCGATGTTAATTACCTTAAAAAAAATTTTGAAGTCTATACAGCAAACGAACGAAAGATTAATAAAAGAAAAATTTCCTCAACATTAATAAATGAATTAATTGATGAAGGCAACATTTCGGCAATAAATAATCTACTTATTGAAAAATATGCTTTTATTACCAATTTTGATAAATTTCATTTTAAATATCCTGAAAATATCAAAAAAATTAAATCAGGAATTTATATTACAAACGTTATAATTAATGATATAGAATATCACGGTTTAGTTAAAATTGGCATAAAAAATGATGAAGGTTTTGATAATGTTGCCTATCTTTTAGATCTTGATATAATTCCAAGCAAGTATCAAGAAATATTTGTCGAGTTTGAAGCATTAATAAGATATATCAGTCTTAATCATGAAAATAAAATTCAAGACAGCGATATACAAATTGCCAAAAAATGATTTGCTAAATAAATTAAATTTGGATACTGTGGATAATTTTGTATAAATCAGTCTCAAACTTATTTTGAAGGTAGTATAGAAATTTTGTGTAAATTTATCTCTGGCTTACTTTTTTTAGTAAAAGATTTGAGATTAGCAATTACGAAAATCTAAATTTATTATGCAAAAAACAACCAAACAACATGACAAAATTGGAGAATTTTTCTTCCAAATATGTTGTTTGGTGGTACTGTAGATAATTTGGTGTAAAAATCTTCTGTTAAATATTTGCTATTTAGTGATCTCTACACAAAATTATCTACGATAGCATTTTAAAGCACGAGTGCTATAGACTTTCAATAAAATCATCAAATTTTTGACTAAATTCGGTGGTTTTTAATTTATTGAAAAAAGGCATACCAATAACTCTTCAATTACCATTATTTGGCATAAGATTGATGTCACTGTTTATCAAGCTCAATAAATTCGCTTTCCAATTATCATGTTCGATTAGATGTGTACCTTTAGGTTCAACAAATACTTGCGAATTTATTTTATTGGTTTTGAAATAAAGAAGAAAATCAGGTTCAAAACGATCACCACTATCAAAATCATAAAGTGCAAGATCACTAAAACGTTCATTTCTAACTAAATAGAATTCAATATTTTTGTTTTCAAGTCGCTTTGCATAGTTATCACTAAATCATTTGACAAATTCTTTTTCTTCACTTGTTCCATAATTATCATTAAAAACATATCATTTTTTAGAACTAAGATCCATTCTAAGTTTTTTGCTTGCTTTACTTTGAGGGTTACCATTTCCGTCTTCATCCTCAACATTAGCAACATATATTAATTTATCTTCAATAACATCTTTAAGATATTTAGGACGTAGAACTTTTTCACCTACACTTGCATCTTTGAGTGAATAAAGATAATTTTCAATTTGTTTAAATGCATCCATAACAGCACTAAAAATATCTCTTCCACTTATTTTTGCTTTAGAGCTATTAGACCAGAAGTTGATTTTAACATTTGAACCTAGATAATCAGATGAAGTTAAAAATTCTTGAAGTGATTTAAGATTAGAGAACTTAGATTTTAGAAAATCAAACTTCAGTGTTTCAAAATAAAGCGCACAGCCCTCAAGAATGTGATATTCAACTTCCTCAAGATTAAGATGATAAACAATTTTAAGTTCTTCTATTTCATTATCTGATTGTGTGTCTAAATCAAAAAGTTTTTCCTCATTAGCCTTAATTTGTTTAACTTTAAAATCAATAGTTTTAGTAAAATTAACTTTATCTTGCTCGCTTGGCATACTATTTTGTTTTGGAACTCTTTTGTTAGTTCAAACTAAAGCATTTTGAAAAAATTCTGAATTTTTAAATTCTTCTTTAAGTTTAATTTCAACTACTTTACCATTATCATCATCAATAAGACCAGTTTGTTTAAGTGTATTTTGAAGGTCATTGATATAGCGTGAATCGTTTTTGCAGTGGTAATAAAGAGTTTCGAGAACACGATATTTATTGCTTAAGTCTGCATCGAATTTTCGTTTGTTTCGATTTTGTTCATCATTGTTATACACAAAAGGACAATAACGGGCTCCACGTCCAATTAATTGAGCTTCTTTAATTGTATACTTGTTGGTTTTTACACGTGTATTTTCTTGACGTTCATCATGTAGTCTAACAATGTCAAAAAGGTTAAGTACATCTCAACCCTCATTTAGTTGATCAACTACAAAAATACCTCGCAAGACATTGTCTTTATCTTCTAACGTATTGAGCAACACTTGCATTTGTGCATCAATTGCACTTTCAGTGGATGAGTTAATAATGACTAGTGTTTGCTCACGAAAACTTTCTTTGAGTAGATTAACTAATAATTGATAGTCTTGATGTCCTAAATTTTTAAAGTAACTAAGACTTTGCTTCATAATTGGAATATTAATAGTTTCAAGAGCCAATATGTCTTCAATGCTTAGTTTTTGAATTTTTTGCTTGAACTCTTCAAAAAATTTTTTACTTTCTGCAATGCTTTTTGACTTAAATAAAACCACTGGTTTTATTTCTAAGCCTAAATCATTAAAAAGCATATGACGATATTCACTCATAATTAATGCTATAAGCGATCTTTGTCAATATGTTGTCTCAGAACTTATGTTTTGAAAGTTTTTGGTTCATTTTTCGTCTCTAAAAGTTTTGAGTGGATAGTCAAAAATCAGTTTGTCTATGTATTTTTTGTTAATATCTTCATCATTAAGACCTGCAGTTGCGCTAAATTCAAGTAGAAGCGATTCAGGATGTTTATTATATAAACTAATTACAGTGTTTTCCCAAGAAGGTTCTTCAAATATTTCGGGTTTTTGTACTTTACTTTTGGCTTTTGTGCTTGCATTTAGGTGATGAGATTCATCACTGATGAATACTACTTTTTGATTGCTAAAATCATATTCACTCATAGCATTTTCGCGTGGACTAATAATGTCATTATGTAATTTTTGAATGGTTGTAAAACATATATTAATTGAGTCTTTATCAATGTTTGAAGCTTGAAAATTATCAACAATATTGATTTTTATTGTTTTATTGAAGCATTTTAAAGGCGAAGCAAATAAATATTTTGAACTTGCTGGATTTGCAAAGTTTTCTTTAGTTTTTTCAAGAATATTGGTTTGTGATACAAAGAAAATAAAGTTTCTATAACCTTGTTGATATAAAAACAGAATTAAAGCAGCCATTATTACTGTCTTTCCACTCCCTGTTGCCATTTGGAATAGGTTGTGTATTTTATCTTGAGTACGTAATTTTGTATTACCTTCATCAAGATAATACAAAATAAATGACTGAATTGCTCTAGTTTGGTAATCTCTCAATTTAATTTTAGGATTTAGTCCATTTACAATAAATGTGTCAAGGTCTTTAGGTGGAAAATAATCTAATATATTTTTTAATTTATCAGCTAAATTATTATTCATTCTCTGCCTCATAAAACGATTTGCTAAATTGCTTGTCAGTTTCACTAATTTCATATGACTCATCATCTATTTGAGAATAATTTACATACAATTTGTTTTTGTTAATTATTGAAATAAGACGAGCTTTTTTCTCATCAAGACTAAGTGAATCAAAAGTACTTAAGCTAGATTCAATTTCTGCTTTACTTAAATAAGGAATTATGTCATTAGAATTTAGTATTTGGTCTTTAACACAAACAATGTCTTTGCTAGTTGCTTTTTTTACCAAATCCACTCATTTTTGTGTATTTTGGGCTAATTCGCAGTACACAAATGAACCGCCTCCTTGTCAGCCTACTAACTGAGATATTCCGCCTTGTTCACCATCAATAACTTTTTTAAGCCTTGCTAGCGTGATGTCTTCGATATAGTCCATTTGCTCAATACCAATATATTGTCGATTCATTTTGTGTGCTACAGCAGCGGTTGTTCCTGAACCAAGAAAGAAATCTAGAATAATATCACCCTCATTTGTAGTAGCATCAAGGAGTTTTTTTATCAATTCTTCAGGTTTTTGACCCGCACCAAAACCTACACTTTGTTTTGCTCCTACGATCCAATCCATTGAATAAATCCCATTTTCCTTTGCTTTTATAATGCTTGAAGTCATTATTTTAGAACCTGAACTTGATAATTCAAATGTATAGGTAGGTTTATAAAAAATTTTACTACGCACCTTACAGAAATGGTAGATTGTTTCATGAACACGAGGCCATATAGTGCTAGTCGCTTTATACCCAAAAGGTTTTCCGCTTTCTCATATTAACTCTTTAAAATAATCAAATCCCAAACTTCTAATCAAAATATCTAAATATGACTTCATATTTTCGTCTATACTTATAAAAATACTTCCATCATCCCTTAATAATTTTTTGGCTAGCTCTAATCTGTTCTTCATAAAGACAAGTCATGTTGAATTGTTAAATTTATCATTGTAATTAAATGAATCATTGCCAGTGTTGTAAGGCGGATCGATATAGATACATTTAACTTTTCCTTCATATCTCTTTAATATAGAGCTTAATGCTATAAGATTATTCCCTTTAATGATAAGATTATCTTTTTTATTAAATAATATGTTTTGTTCAACTCCTTGTGAGCTATAGCGTTTTGCATTAACTAGGGCTTTAGGATCAAGAAGTCTGTTAATATCATCAAGCCCAAGAGTTTCATTGAGCATAACTTCACTACATTTCTGGTCGTCTTTGTCTTGATTGCCAACTAAAACACAATCTTTGAAGGGAAATGAAAGTACAACATCGTTGCTTTCGTCAAGAAAGTGTCCATTGTTATCAACTAGGCCAATGCGATTTTTAAAAGAAGTAAAACTATCAGGCATAAAGTCTTTTAGGTTGATAAAATCTATGAATTTTTTGTCATTAAAAATTCAGATGTCTTTAACCTTAACAAAGAAATTTTTGCGTATTAATTCATTAGAATAAAGAATCTCCAAAAGATCGCTATCATGATTATTAACTGCAGCAAAAATATTACCTAATAAAAGCTTATTTTGTTCAGAAGAATAATACTTATTATTATCTTTAAGTATATCTAATAAACATTGAGTTAATGACGTGATTTTTGGTTCCATATTAGTCCTTTCTTTGCGGTTTTTTTGCAAAAACTATAATTAAATTTCTTATCTTGTTCACTTATGTTATGGGAAGTAAAAAACTATAATTTTGTTTGAATTATATAAAAATTTTATCTAAGTTAAGGTGATATTGTTAAGAAATACAACAAAATTTTATAGACATTAGCAAGTATTTTATTACTATTCATAAATACAACAGCAGTTGTTCCTAATTGAGAATCTGTTTTTAATTAATTACAAATTATTTTTGAAAAAGAAAATTAAATAATTAAAATAACCAAACAACATATTTGGAAGAAAATTTATCCAATTTTGTCATGTTGTTCGGTTGTTTTTTTGCCTAATAAATTTAGATTTGTGCGATCGCTATTCTCAAATCTCTTACTCAAAAAGTAAGCAGGAGATAAATTTACACAAAATTTACTACACTACCGTGGATTATTTATTTTGAAAACTAAAAACCTAAAATGTTTATTAAAAATATATGATTATTAATGTTTCATATTAAGAGATTCTAGCAATCCATTAGCTTTTGAAGCCTCTTTTTTAGCCCTATCAAGTTCTTCGATTTTACTATTTGAAATAGATTCTTTTTGTTTAATTTCCTTATTTGATTGAGAAATCTTCTTATTTAATTCCAAATCCTCTAATAAAGCATTCTGAAGATTATTATTCGTTGTGTTAATCATAGAATCTGCTTCCTTATTTTTTTGGATTGCTTCTTCATTATCTAAAATCGCTTTTTCAAGTTGTTTTTGCTTTTGATGCAAATCATGAGTTTTATTTTCAAATTCTTTATCAACATCTTTTATTTGGCCTTGAATATTATTCTTTTCAAATAAAGAATCATTATTTGATTTCTTAGCATTTTCATAATCTAATTGCTTCTGAGCTAATAAATCAGTTTTATTTTTTACATCTTGATTAGCTAAATTAACCTTATTTTTAGCATTGTCCTTAAGGCTATTAGCATGAAGTATTGCTTGATTTAATTCACTTAAACTATTATTTTTATCTTCCAATTCTTTCTTTTTTTCTTCTAAATTAGTATTTAAATTTATAAGATCTTGCTCTGTTTTCGCCTTATTTTGCGATGCTTGTTCAATCAATTTAGCATTATTTTTTAATTCATTATTTTTATCAGCAACTTCTTTACTTTTATTATTTGTGTTTTCAAGTTCTTGTTGGTACTTTTGATTAGCCAGAGTTATATTATTAAGTGACTCTTGCAATTTATTATGAATCTCGGTTTGTTTTTGAATTAACGCTTGATGATTTTTTTGCGACTCTTGATGCTTAGCATTTGCACCTTCTAAAGCCTTTGTTTTTTTATTGACATCTTCTTGTTTCATGCTAGCTTCTTCATTCGCACTTTGCAATTTCTTTTCCAAATCTGTCTTGCTTTTTAGCGTTTTTTGGATTTGCTTATTAGCGTCATCAACAGCACCTTGCTTTTGAGATACTAAAGCTGTCTCATTATTAACCTTTTGTTTTAATTCATTTAATTTTTCTTGTAAGAAAGACTCTTTGTTTTTAGCCTGTTGCAATAATTTTTGAGCGCTCTGAAGTTGCTTATCTTTATCATCTTGTTCTTGTTTAGCTGATTGCAATCGATGTTCTGCCTCTTTTTTAGCCTGGCGCGCTTGTTCTGCCTCAACACGTGCAACTTCTAATTGACTAAATTTTTGTTTAATTTTTTCTTCCTTATCCCTTACGGACTTTATTGCTGTATTTTGTTTCTGTTCAGATTGAGATTTTAGCTGCTCATTGTTAGATTTAGATTCTTCTAGCATCCTTTTATCATTTGTTTTCTTGGTAATATCAGCTTCAATTTCTGAAATTTTTTGCGAAGCTTCACCAATTAGATGTTGTTGCTGGTTTATCTGGTCTTCATATTTCTCGAGAGAACTAGTTAAAATAGTTGTATTTTTATTAATTTCAGCAATTTTATTATGAATAGCATTTTCATTATTCTCTTGCTTATCATATTCGCCTTCAGCATCCAACCATTTTCTTTTAGCTTCTTGTTCTTCTCTTAAAGCTTCATTATATAGAGATTCTTTATGTTGCCTAATAAAATATTCATCTCTACCTCTTTTTGAATTATTTCAATCTTTTCCTTTTTGCTCTGCGTCAGCCTTTTTTTGTAAATAAGCTTGATATGCCTTTTGTTTTTTATCTTCCAATGATTTCTTATTTATTAATATCTTTTCCAGTTCTTTTTCTTCTTTGTTACGCTTATCATCTTCAAAACCAATTATTGTTTTTAAATTTTCATAACCATGTTTCAATTCATTGAGTTTTTTATTATGATTTTCTTTAATGCCCTCTTGCTCTACTTTCATCCTATTAGCTTGGTCAATATCTTTTTGCTTTTGTGCTAAATCTATAATTGTTTTTTCAAGATCTCTATTTCTTCTATCGACTTCGCTTGTTGCGCTATCCTTTAGACCTTGAAGCCTTTTTAGTTCTTGCTTTAATATTTCATACTCATTATTCAATTGATTAGCATATTGGTCTTTATCAGTCTCATTTTTTGATGCGCTATCAAGCTCTTTTTGAAATTTATTTCTATCATTTTCTGCATCGGTTTTTGCTTTGTTTTTCTGCACTAAATCATCATTTTTTTGCTTAGTGTTTCTTATCGCTTCTTCTAGCTGAGCCTCAATTTCTCGGTTTTCAGATGTGGCTTGTGCTAATGATTTTTTAGCTTCTTCTAATTCCTTGGTTTTTTGATTTAAATTTTGTTGTTTTTGCTCATAATCAAAATTGGATTTTTTTATTTGTTCAGCAATACTGCTTTGAGTTTCTTTTACCTTTGACAATTCAGAATTTGCATCTTGCAAATCTTTAGAAATACGAGCTATATCATTAATATTCTCTTTTTCTAATTCATTAGCTTGTTGTACTTCGTTATTTAGTCTTATATTTTTGTTGGTAAGGTCTTCAGCTTTTTGTCTAGCATCATTTGCTTCTTTTTGTATATCTGCAAGTTTTTGATTTGCTAAAGCTAATTGTTGCTTAGCGTTGTTTAACTCATTATTGATTCGGGTTTTGTCAGTATCAAGAGTATTAAGAATTCTATTTATCTCTGCAACTTCATTTTGCATACGATTTATTTCTTTTTCAGATTCATTTTTAGCCCTTAATGCACTATTATATTCATCTGTTTTTGAATTAAGATCCTTAATTTTTTTATTGATATTTTCCTCTTGTTGTTCAAATTCAGAATTAGCACTGTTTTGGGCATTTATCGCATCTTGCAATGCTTTTTTTGCTTCATCTAACTCTTTGGCTTTTTTAGCTAAATCATCAGATTTTAGAATAGCATCTTTATTAACGCTATCATGATCTGAATTAGCCTTATCTTTTTTATTTTTTGCCTCTTCTAGGGCTTTTTTTGCTTCTTCAAGTTCTTTGGTTAAACGCTCAACTTCTTTAGTGGTGGAAATTACATTATTATTTGTTAGTAGCTTATTTTGTTCGGCTGCTTTTTTTTGTTTTTCAAATTCCTTAATTTTTTCCTTAATACTTTGTAATTGTTTTTCCAATTCATCTTTAGATTTTTTGGCTTCTTCTAGTTTCTTATTCGCTTCACTTAGCTCGTTGGTTTTGGAAATAACATCATCATTTTTTAATAAAGCATTTTTCTTAGCTTGCTCTAGATCTTGTAATGCCTTTTCTCTAGCTTTTTTAGCTTCTTCTAGATCTTTATTTGCTTTATCAAGTTCTGCCTGCTTGTCTTTTTCCTCTAGCTTCAAAGTTTTAAAGTGATGAATTAAAACTGTTTCACCATTATAAATCATCTGAAACTCATAATCAGTATCTGGATATAAAGGTTTTTCATTATTAATCCCAAACGACATAGATTTTTCTTCTTTATTAATAACATGAGTCTTTCTTTGCACATTATAAGGAGTTTTTTTAGCATAAAATAAAACTGAAAAAGAACGGTTAGTGTCATCATTTTTATCAATATTTTTTAAATGAAAGATCGCTGAGTTTGCAGTAATTTTCTGGTCTTTTATTTCCAAAGCCAAAAGGCTTTTTTTATCATGCTTATTTTTGTTTGTAAGATAAAAGGCTGCAATAGCTCCGGTTGTAATTGATGCTGCCAATAAAGCTGATGTTAATAAAATAACATTACGTTTTTTTCTTTTTACTTTGTTTTCTTCTACATTTTTATTCATAATTTCTTATACCTCTCTTTGATAAAATTAGCTTTTGTAAAATGCCCAAGATTTTTCAAGAAAATATTAACATTTTTTTTTTTTTTTTGCAAACTTGCTACCAGTGTTTATGTATCATTATGAAATAATGATAAAAAGAGGCTATATGCCGCCTCTTTTTATCATGTTTTAAAAAAATTGCTATCTTTTTAATTTATTCAAATCTTTTTTTTAATTCATCCAGCTTATTTGTTATTTGCAAAATTTCTTGATTTTTCTTATTAACTTCCTTATTAATTTTATTTAACTCTTGGTGTGTCTCATCCTTGATTTTTGATAATTGCTTAATCGAATTAACCATTTGATCTATGTTTTTTTCATTCTTTGTTTTTTGATTATTAAGGTCTTTTAATTTCTGTGCTAATATCGATAAGGAATTTTCTTTTTCCTTTTGTTGTTTTTCATAGTTAGCAATATTTTTAGACTCCTCATCTAATTGCTTTTTAATAATTTCTTTTGAAAACTGCGATGCTTGTGTTTCTTGCAAAAGAAGATTTTTATCATTTATTTTAGCTTCAACGTTCTTTTTTTGTAAACTAATGTTCTTATTTTGCTCTTCAATTTGATGTTGAACTTTTGAAATATCTTCCTTAGCTTTTTTGATTAACTCATTTAAGAGAGGAATTTCATCATTAGCTTTTTTTAATTCTTTCATTCTATTCATTAGTTCATTTTCTAGTTCGAGCAATTTATTATCAATAACAGCCTTTGCTTCTTTAGCTTCCTTAAATTCATCATCTTTTTGTTTAACATCTTTTATTTTTTGGGTAACTTTATCATTTTCTTGAGTTAATTTTTCTCCTTTTTCTTTTCTTAGTTCTTCAGCTTGTTTTTTATCTTCTAGTAATTTTTGCAGTAGCATTTCTGCATCTTTTTTCTTTTGTGCTACAGCTGCCATTTTTTGTTTGACATCATCTAATTCATTGGTTTTTTGTTCTAATGATTCTCTTTTTTGCTTAATTTCTTCTTCTAAATTACTTAGATTATTTTGAATATTGCTTTCAGTTGTAAGGTTTTGTTGATTTTTTTGCTCTGCTGCATCTACTTCTTGTTGATTCGTTTGCACATTGCTTCTATTTTGTTCCACTTTTGCATTTGCATCATCATGTTTTTTCTTAGCTTGTTCACTTTTAGTTTTTGTCTCTTCTAATGCTTGCATTGCTTCAGAAATTTCATTTGATTTTTGATTTAAATCACTAGTTTTTTGTGCAATTGTTGTTGAAATGGAAGATAATTGACCATCAACATTTTGCTTTTTGTTTTTTACAGCATCAAATATTGTTTGAGCATCATTTTTAGCACGTTCTGCCTCAGCCATTTCCTTTGTTTTTTGTGCAAGTGATTCTTTTAGTTTTTTTAGTTCTTGTTGCAAATTAGTTTTTTGCTGATTGAGACTTTCTATTTCTTCTTCAATTTTTTGTTTCTTTTGTGTTTCTTGTTCAATATTTTGCTGTATTTTTTTATTATTCTCATTTAATTTTTGTATTTTAGATTCAACATCTTGAACCTTACTTGTAGCGCTTTTAAATGAATCATTAACTTCATTCTTTTTATTTGTTAATTCTTCTTTAGTTTTTTGAAGCCCATTTAATTGCGATTCTTTTTGCGAAACTTGTGTTTCTTTAGTTTTTATTTCTTCATTAGCTTGTTCATAAGCTTTATTTGCTTGCTCTTTTGATGATTTGGCTTCTTGCCACTCTTCTTCTGCTTTTTTAAATAATTTTTCTTTTTGGGCTAGTTCTTGGGCTGCTTGCTCTTGGGCTTTTTTATTATCATCTAAGGCATTTCTAGCACCTTTTTCTTGCTTTTTGAGTTTTCCCAATTCTTTTTCAAGGTAAGCTGCTTCTTGTTTTTTTGATTCTAGTCGGCTCTCTAAATGATCTCGTTCATATTCATCATCTGCATCATAAATTTCTAGTTCTAATTCTTTTATTTCAACTTCTATTTGATTTAGTTCATGTGTTTTACGGTTTATCTCAAAATATAATCTTTGATGTTCATCGAGCGATTCACGATATTTTTTATCAATATTGGATTTTTTAGATTCGGCTTCTTTCTTAACTTTATTGGCCTCTTCTTTTGCTTTTTGTTTCGATTTTAATTCTTCAGTTTTCTTATCTAAATCATCTTTGGCATTTTTGGCTTTTTCTTTTGCGCTTTGTAATTCGGCCTCAAGCGTTGATTTTTGCTGTGTTGTAGTATCAACATTTTTTGAAGCCTGCTCTAATTCTGATTCAATTTTGCGCTTTGAATTTTCAACTTCCATTAAGTTTTGCTTTTCTTTTTCTAGTTCCGCTTGAGCTTGTGCTAATTCAGAATTGTTTGTATTTCTTTCTGCTTCTTTGTCTTGTATATTTTTAATGGCGTTAGTTAATTGCTGCTGATTTTGTTCTTCTTGTTGCTTAATTTGCTGATTTTTTAATTCTTCTTGCTGTATTTTTTCGCTTAATTGTGCATGTTGTTTATTGATTTCTTCTAAAGAATCTTTTTTATTTTCTAATTCAATACTTGCATTATTTCCTTCTTCAACTAGCTTATCAAACTCCTTTTGCAGCCTATCTTTTTCTTGCTTAGCTTTTTGTATTTCTTCTTGAATTGCTTGTTTTTCATTGCTTTTTTGAGTCAAATCAGATTCTTTTAACTTGGCATTTGTTTTTGCGCTTTCAAATTCATCTTTGGCTTTTTGTTGATTTTCTAATGCAATATCCAATGATTTCTTAGCCATATCTAAATTCTTAGCTTTTTGTGCCAATTCATTTGCACTTTGTTGTGAATTTTTCTTTGCTTCTTCTAACTTTTGTATCGCTTCTTTTTGTTTTTCTAATGCAGCTTGCAATTCATTTGTTGCAACATCGACTGCTTCTTGTTTAATGCTTGCCTCACTAGACTTTTTTTCTAGTTCTTTTGTTAATTGCTCTATAAGTGCTTCAGCATCGCTTATTTGTTTGCTTAGAGAATCTATTTTATTTTCTACTTCTTGATAATTTAATTGAGCTTCTTTTTGTTTTTGCTTTAATTTTTCAAGCTCATCTTTTAAAGCTGCTAGTTCTTGCTGTTTTCCTGAAAGATTTTTGTTAGCCTTGTCTTGTTCTTCAGTGACTTGTTTTATATTTTCTTTTACTGTTTGTATGACTTGATTGGCGCTATCTTTTATACGCTTTTGTGACTCTAAATCATTCATTTTTGTTTGGACATCAGCTTGTAATCTGCTTAACTCTTCTTGAAGTAACTTGTTTTGATTCTTAGTTTGCTCTAAGTCCTTTTTAGCTTCCTCTAATTCCTTAGTTTTTAATGCTAATTTCTTAGCTTTTTCTTCAAAAACTTGTTCTGCTTTTTTAAAATCCGATATGGTTTTTTCGTGCTGCGATTTTAGATTATCTAGTTGTTTTTTTATTTCTTCTAAAATCCGACTATGTTCTAAAACTTCTTTTTCTTTTTTTATAGTCTCATTTTCTATTTGCTTTAATTTATCCTGAGATTCCGCATTTAAAGCCTCAAAATTTTCAATATTTTTATTTATTTCATTAATTTTTTTGTTTAATATTTTTTTCTTATTTTTTAGCTTTAACAGCATGTTTTTAGCAAGAGAAAATTCTCTTTCCTTCTGCTCAATAACCTTTTTATTTAAAGATTGCAAATTAGAGCTATCTTGTTTTTTGCTTATACTATAAACAAAAACAGAACCAGCTGCCACAACTAAAGCAGACGATAATGATAAACACAATGCTAAGGTAATTTTCTTTTTTTTCATTACAATACCACCTATAAAAATGCTTTATTTTAATGTATATATAAATTATTTAATATAAAAATAAACTAGCCTAATATCGGTTTTTAATCAAAACAATATATATATATATATATATAGTAAGACATATACTAAAAAACAGATAATAAATGGTACTTTATACTCATTTTTTATGCTTTTCTTGCGCTTTTTTTAGGATTAGTGCTAATAAATTATTTAATTATCGCCTTATCTATTTTTTGTTTTATTTTGTATTTTTTCTTATTTTGCATGTTTTAACATGTCATATATTAAGATAAATAAAAAAGTAAAACAAGAAACTCCTAAATGAAATTGGTTGTTTTACTTAAAAATATTTTTTATCTTGTTTGGGTGGCTTTTAGTAAATCTTGTTTAGCAGCTTCTAGACTCTCGGTTTTTTCTGCGACATCCTGAATTTTTTGACTAACTTCACTAGTAAGTTTATCTAATTCTTTTTGTGCTAATTCTTTATTTTTTAGTTCTTGCTGAATTTTAGTACCAAAATTATTGATTTTTGATTCGGCTTCTGCTTTTTGATTTTTAATATATTCTAATTCTTTATTTATTTCAGTTATTAAATTTGTTTTAGATTCAACATCATTTTGTTGTTTCTCTATTTTTTTATTTGCATCATCTAGCAGTTTTTCCTTCATTTCCTTAGGAAATTGAACGGCTTGTTTTTCTTGCAATGCAACATTTACAGCATTTTGCTTTTCTTGAATATTTTTTTCTTGTTGGGAAATGTTTTTACTTATATTTTCAATTTCTTGGGGTGCGTTAGCAATTGTTTCGCTAGCTTTTGCTATAGCCTCTTTTATTTCTTTTATTTGTTTATTTGTATTACTTAAATTACTATTAGCATCATTAAATTTTTGAATTGCTTCATTATGTTTTTGATCAGCAATATCTTTAGCTTCCTTTGCCTTAGATTCAATGCTTTTAACTTGATTTACTGCCTCGATTTTTGAATCAACTTCCTTAGTCTTTTCATCTAATTTCATTTTGGCTCTACTTGCATTTTCTTGTGCTTGCATTCTTTTGTTAGAAAGATCAGCTTTAGCAATTTCTAAATCAGCCTCCGCAGCTTGTTTTTCTTCATTAGCTTCCTTATTTTCTTGTTGCGCAGTTTTTAAATCATTTGTTGCTTGCTCCAAGTTTCTTGTTTTTTGTTGGAAATTATGATCAGATTCATCAAAGGTTTTCTGGGCTTCATTTTTCTTTTGAACTAAGTCTTGATTATTTTTTTCAGATTCATTTTTAGCTAATTGTTTTTCCTCAAATTCCTTTGTTTTTTGAGCTAAATCAGTTAATGCATTAGTTTCTCTTTTTGTGGATTCTTCATTTCTAGTTTTTGCTGCTTCAAGCGCTTCTTTATCTTTAGAAATAATATTTTTTTGTAGGTTTATATTGCTTTTTGTTTGAGCAATCTCAGTTGTTAATTCTTCTAATCTTTCGAAATAGCTATCCTTTTGTTGCTTAATTTGTTGATAAGCGCCTTCGGCTACACTAGATGCTTCCTCTTTTTGAGCCTTTTCTTCTGATTTTGATTTAAATTCTGGTTCAATTTTGGCTTTTTCAGCTTCGGCTTCTGTTTTCTTAAGATTAGCTTCATCCAAGGTTTGTTGCGCTTTTGCTTTATTTTCATTTGCATCAGCTAAATCTTTTTCAGCTTGCTTGATTAGTTTATTAGTTTGCTCTATTTCTTCATTTTTAGCATCAATTTCATTTTTAGCTTGCTCAATAGCCGTATCAGCATCATTTTGAGCCTTTAATAGAGCCTCAACCTCCGCTTGAAGTGTATTTGTTTCAGCGAGAGTAACTCTAGCTTTTTCTTCCGTAGTTTTCAAAGTATCTAAAACAGAATTATACTTAGCACTTGCCTCACTTTTGGCATTGTTATAGCTTTCTAATTCAGCTTCTAGACGTCTTAATAATTCATCCTTCTCTGCTATTTGTGCTTTAGCATTTTCTAGTTCTTGTTTTTTAGTATTAACAGATTCCTGTGTTTTGACTTTTTGTTTTTCTAAATTATCCTTGTTAGTCTTTTTATTATTTCTTTCTCGCTCTTTATTGCTTAATTTAGTCCTTGTGGGATTAAAAGTTTTTCTAAGATAATTATGAGCTTCTACATCGAGTTTATGATATTCTTCATAACTTACTTTTCTATTATCATACTTTGCCTTTAGATCAATAAGCATTCCAAAAAGTCTATCTTTCTCTTTTTCTACCTTATTAAATTCCACTTTAGCCTCTTGGGCTTCTTTTTCGGCTTTTTCATATTCAGCATTTGCACTAGTAATTTTATCTTCTAATTTAACTAATTCATCTTCTAAAACTAGAATTTCCTGGGCTAATGTATTTTTGTTTTGCTTAGCTTCCTGCTTTGCTTGCATTGCTTCACTCTTAGAAGTTTCTTTTTGGCTTAATTCTAAAATTCTTTGATCTAGTTCGCTTTTAGCTTCGTTCTCATTATTTCTTTTTTCTGCCAATTGTTCTTCAATCTCGGTTTTTTCTTGCAGTTTAGACTGGTATTTAGCATCCAATTGCGGAAATTTTTGCTTTGCATCATCCGATATTTTTTGGTCTTGTTTTTGTTTATTTTTAATTTCTTCTAATGAACGCTGTATTTCGGTTATTTTATTTTTTAATTCTTGAATTTCAACTGGTTTAGTTTGTGGAGCATTTGTAGCATCTTCTATTTTCTTCAAGGCTTCTAATCTTTGTTGCTCTATTTCGGCAACTTTTTGTTGTGCTTGTTCAAATTGTTGAGCCACTTGTGCATATTCTTTTAAAACTTGTTCTAACTCATCTTTCTTTTCTTCAAATTCAACTTGCGCCTCTCGCTCTTGCATTTGGAGATCATCAAATTTTTGGCGTAAATCGCTTTGATTATTTTCAAGAACTTCTTTTTCTTTTTCAAGTCTATTTTTTTCTTCTTCGTTTTGGGCTAATTCTATTGTTTTTTGATCTAGATTTTGTTTTGCATCAACTATCTCTTGTTTAGCATTTTGTAATTCTTGTTGTGCTTCTAACAAGGCTTGATTAGCATTGTTAAATGATTCTGTCTTTTGTTTTAAATCTTCATCGCTTATCGACAAGTGTTTTTTTGCTTCATCTAGTTGCATTAAAACAGTGTTGTGAGGTTCTCTAATTTTTTCTATATCATTAGATAAATTATTTACTTCTTCTGTTTTTAAAGTAATCGTATTGTCAGTTTCTTTGATTTTTTTAACAGCTTCTTCAATGCGTTTTTCATTATTTGCAACTGCTTCTGATAATCCATCTAATTTTTGCTTAGCTAACATATATTCATCAGAAAGTTGATTTTGCTGCGTTTTTAATTGATCTAATTCGCTTGTTATGCTATCTAGATCTTTCTTTTTTGATTCATACTCAGTAGAAACCTTACTTGCCTTATCCGAAGCATTTTTCTTCTCATCAGTAGCATCTTGAATAGCTTGCATTAATTGTGGTAAGGATTGTTCCTTTTGAATTAATTCCCCTGATTTTTGTTGACTTAAAATTTTGGCATCTTCCAATTGCTTATATGCTAATTCTTTCTTTGTTTTTGCTTCTTTTAATAACTTATTAGCTTCTTCTAATTGCGCTGTTTTTAAATTAAAATTTTCTAATTTTTCATCAAAAAGTTTTTTGGCGCTATTAAAGTCAGATTGAATTTTTTTCTGCTCTTGTTTAGCATCTTCTAACTTAGTCCTCGCCATCGCTAAAGCACTATTAGAAGTGCTAAGTTCTGCTTCCTTGCTAACTAAATTTAAACTAGTTTGGTCTATCTTATCTTGGATATCTTGATTTGAAGATTGAATATTTTTAATATTTCTTTCAATATCGCTAATTTTCTTACTCAATTCTTTTTGTTTATCTTGCGCTTTTGTTAACTTATCTTTTGCAGATTCTAATTGTGCTTGCTTTTGATTAACAAGTTTTGTTTTTTCGGCAATCAATAAATCTCTTTGAAGCCTTATTTGATTGCTTTTTTTAATCGACGTATAAGTTATTGCTGTTGCTCCAGCAATAACTAAGCTAGCTGACAATGTTAAACACAATGCCAACACTAGTTTTTTTCTTTTCATCATAATTATTCCTTTATAAAATATTTCATCAAGACATATATAACATTATGCTTTTTATGACTAAAATCAATGTTTTTTATATTAAATACAATAATTTATATATGCACTTATATTGTATAGAGCGCGAGAAAAAAATTATAATATTTCCTAAATATTTTTAATAGTAACCAATTTTAATAACATATTTTTTATAAGTTTATGTCTTTATATTATAAGAGATTCATACATCAACAAAATTAAAAAACAACTTAAAATAAGTTGAATTTTAATTTTCTTAAATTACATTTTTTGATTTTGTAAATAGTTATGCTTCTTAAAATTGTCTTGCTTCATAATTTATGGCTCTAAGTAAAAGAAAATAAAATTTATATGCTAAAAGTCGTTATTTTATTTAATTTTTAATGCTAGCGATACAAAATCATTTGCATTTAGCGAACCCTTTCCAACAAGATATCCGCTCAAATTCTTTACTTGTTCCAATCTTTCTATACTATTAAAACAAACAGAGCCACCATATAAAACAGGAACATTTTTATCTAATTCATTGTGAATAAAATTTACAACATTTTGGATATGTTCGACCTTTGGAATAATTCCATTGCCAATACAATAAACAGGCTCATATGAAATAATTAAATTATTATAATCACTAATGCCTTTTAGGGCGCTTTGGATTTGCTTTTGTAAAACATCAAACGTACGGCCAGTTTCGAATTCGTTTATCGATTCCCCGATACATAATATAGTTTTAATATTAGTTTTTTTAAGATGCAATATTTTTTGGTTGATTAATTCATCAGTTTCGCTAAATAATAATCTTCTTTCACTATGTCCGATAATTACAAAATCAACATTTGCTTCAATTGCCACATTAAGCGATACTTCACCAGTATAAGCACCATTTAATTCATGGAATATATTTTGCAATCCAAATAAATAACTACGCTGAGGATTATTATAAGCTATATATGTGCTATCAAATGAAGGGGCAATGCCAATCTTAATGTTATTTAATTGGGCTTTATTTTCATCTATGAGATAATCAAGAGCATCGATATAAGATTCGACATCTAAAAAAGTTTTATTCATCTTAAAATTTCCGATTAAATATTTCATAAAAATTCCTTCTTTTGTTTTTTAATTTATTATTAATTAAAATTCTTATAAATGTATTGCTAGCATACCAATAACTAGTGTAAGGGAGGAAATGCCGATAATGAGATATGAAGCCAAGTTAGTTGACCCTAAAATATTTTTGTTCTTGCTTTTTTTTGCTTGTTCGATATTATAAGCATTTCTTTCACTATTTAAAATCTTATCTTTTTCAAATTGATTCATACCAGAATAATATTTAGCCTTAGCACGCATGTTAATGCGATAATTATGATAAAAGCTTAATATCGGCGAGGCCAATCCTTTACCAAATCCGCTACGAGAAATTAAGACCAATAAGCCAATACCCATAACAGTTACACAACCAACACTAATTGCATTAGACCATGTTATTTTTACAGAACTCTGCTTTTTTAAAAAACCTGTTAATAATATCATTAAAATCATTAAAAAAATTGAAATAAAAAAATAAATAATATTACCTAGTGTTCAGCTTCGTGATCAATAACTTCCAGATTTTCTATATTGACTTTTTCTATAATTTTTTTTCTTCATATCTGTTCTCTTTAATTACTAATTATACTTAATTAATTATAATTAAAACAGATAAAAAAACATTAGACAATATTATTCGTCTAATGTTTAATTAAACTATTTTTTAACTCATTTTGCAATTTGTTCTTTTGTTCCATATATTCAATGTTCTTTATCAACTTGATAATTAATTGGCATATTTGGAAACTGTTGCTCATAAATATAATCAATATTAAATGAAACATTTTGAAACTTTTCATTAGCATTTGATATTTTGGGAATTGCCTTAAATAAATTAATTGTATATGGGTGTAAAGGATTATTATAAATAGCTTCCGTTTTACCACTTTCTACAATCTTGCCTAAATGCATAATTTGCACATTATCTGCAACATATTCAATCATACTCAAATCATGGGCAATAAATATTAAACCAATATTTTTTCTAATACATAAATCTTTTAACAAATTAACAACTTGCGCCTGAATAGAAATGTCAAGAGAAGCAATTGGTTCATCGGCAACAATAACTTTTGGTTCAGTAATCAATGCACGAGCAATAACAATACGTTGTAATTGTCCGCCACTAAATTCATGTGGATAGCGATATGCAAATTGTTTTAATAAACCAACATCTTCAAGAGAACGATAAATAATCATTTTATACAATAATTCTGAAATTAAATATTTAGCAAATGGAAATGAAAACTTATAATCATAAAGATTAAATCTTTTAGACCATTTCGTATGATGAACGTCAACATTTTCGCTATTTTTCTTATTAAGATTTAATTCAACTCATTTATAGTCAATGCCAAGCAATAGATAAATACGCTTAATGTCTTTTCTTAAATAATCTCTTTCGATATTAAATGATTTTAACGTATCCTCTTTCAAGGCAATATCAGAGTTATACATTTTAACAACAGTATCTTTATCTTTTTTGATAGCCTGAATTTTTTCAAGAATCCTTTTGATATCTTTATTTGTTTTAAAAATATTTAGGTCATTAGGTTTTGCTTTTAGTGATTCTTTTAATACGTTATATTTCTCGGTTAGAGAATTAATTTTAGTATCATAAAGATTTTTAACATATTTTATGAATTCAAATTTATGTTTTTTGTATAAATCATTGCAAATAGTTTGATCAGCCACTAAACGTTGATACTCTGCCTTTTCAATTTGGATTTGTTGATACAAGTCATCAATAATTTTCTTATAACTTACTAAGAAGTTAGAGCGACCTTGCAAATACAGTTCTTTGGCCTCTTTAAGTTTTTTATGCGCTTGTGACAATTCTTGATGTGAATATTGTGGAACTTGTTTTAGCGCTATTCTTTGCTTTAAAGTAGATATTTGTGAATTTAATTGTTCTAACTCATCGCGAAAGTTTTGCTCATTTCTATTGGAAATTTCAGTATATTTAGAAAAATCAAACTTAAAATTTTCTTTTAATGTTTGCTTAATTTGCGCTAACATTATCTTTGAATACTCAATTTTTTCTAGATATGTATTATAAAAGTTCAAAACATAACTTTCAAGCTCTTTAACCAATTGTTTTATATCTTCATAATGTAAAAACGTTAAACATTTTTTTAATGAATTCAAGGTCATCACTCTTGCTTTGAATAGATATTCATTTTTTAAATTATACAAATAGAAATCTAAATCAGTAGACATTAGTCGGGCAATATTCACTAAGCCTCTTTCATTTTTATTTTCCACACAGAAGTTACTAAACGTATTTTTAGAAATATAAATTTGATGTTTATGCTCTTTTATTAGTTGTTTTTTCTTAGCAAGAAGATATTCCAATTCCTTCATATCATCATATTGTTCGCAAGATAAACAACTTAATTTACTAATTTTCTTAAATTCTTCTTGTGCTTTTCGATATGCTAATTCTTCCTTAGATAATTCTTCGCGACGGTATTTAGATTGCATTTCATAATAGAAATTTATCAACGACGAAGCGTTTGAATACATATTATTAATAATCAAACTTTCCATTCTTTGTTTTTCTTCTAGGTAAGCATAAAACAACGAAAAGTTATCTTCACGGCTCAATTCCTCATCTAATTTAAAATCAGCGAATGCCTTTTTTCATTTTGAAAAGAAAGGATTAGCAAGGCGATTAATTTCTTGATAATTTTGAAGTTCTAGCTTCATGGCTTGAATTTGAAATGTATATTTAAATGTTTTTTTGACTTCTAACCAATCTTTGAAAATATCATTTATTTTAGTTTTCATTATACCGTTGACTAATAACGGTTCTCTTAGGATTGTATAAATATTTTGTTGACTATTTAAAGAAGCATGAGGATCTTGAAAAATCATTTGAACGTTTTTACGTAGATATTTTTTAAGCGATAGGCTAATATGCTTACCTGAAATTATTTTATCTTCTAGTCGCACAAATCCATTATAATCATCATAAAGTCTTAATATTGTTCTACCAACAGTTGTCTTCCCTGAACCAGACTCACCAATAAGACCAACAATTTCTCCTTCATGAAGATCAAAAGATACACCATCAACAGCTTTATTAATGATACCTTGACTAACAAAATATTTTTTAAGATTATCAATTGATAATATAACTTTTCTTTCTTCTTTATTTTTCATTTTGAAATGCCTTTTTAAATAATTCTAAACGATTTTGTAGATCTTTTGTGAGTTCAACCTTTGGTGCTTCAGGACTTAATAATCAAGTAGCGGCTGAGTGTGTTTCGGTTATTGGGATTAAAGGAGGTTCTTTGATAAAATCAATTTCAAGAGCGTAATCATTACGAGGAGCAAAAGGGTCACCAACAGGAAGGTTAGCCATATCTGGTGGCGTTCCTTTAATGTTATACAATTTTTCCTCTTTTGATTCAGGAATAGCAGATATTAAAGCTCATGTGTATGGGTGGGCGGGTTGTGTAAAAATTTCTTCTTTCGAACCTTTTTCAACAATTCTTCCGGCATACATAACATAAATATAATCGCAGAATTTCGCAATGACGGAAATGTTATGGCTAATTAAAATAATGGAAATCCCCATTTTTTGTCTAATTTCTTCAAATAAAGCGAGAACACTAGCCTGAACAGTAGGATCAAGAGCAGTAGTTGGTTCATCAGCAATAATTAAATCTGGTTTAAGAGCAACTACCATAGTAATAACAATTCTTTGTTTCATACCACCTGACAGTGTATGAGGATAAGCACTAAAAATCTTTTCGACATCCCTTAAACCAAATGTTTTTAATAAACCTAATAAATAGGATTTTTTTTCAGTATATGTTTTAGCACTTCACTCAGTATTATTATTAAGTGCATCTAATAATTGTTTTCCAATGGTGCGAGTTGGGTTTAGCGATGTTAAGGGGTCTTGAGGAATATATCCAATTTTTTGACCTCGAACAATTTGCCAATATTTTTCTTTTTTAAAAATGTTGCTTAGTTCCAAATCACCAATTTGGATTTTATCAGCACTTATAATTCCATTCTCATTAACATTAATTAACGTTTTTGATGTTACTGATTTGCCAGAGCCTGATTCACCAACTAATCCTACAATTTGCCCACGCTTAACATCCAAGTCAACACCACGAACAATATGAATAGTTTTTTTTCTGCCTGCTGGAAAACTTACATGTAAATTTCTTACTTCTAACAATTTATCATCTTCCATTATTTCTTGCGATTGAAATCTAGAATATAAATATGATCGCTTTTGAGTAGTTTGTTTTTTAATTTGTGACATAATTATTTTCTCTTTCCCTTAGTTATTACTCTAGGATCAAGGGCATCATGAATACCGAGAGCCATAAAGTTTAGCGATAATGATAGTAATAATAATATTAATGTCGGAAGTAGAATTACTCATACGTTTTCACTAGCTTCTGAAGCAGATTCAATTAAGATCTGACCTAAGTTAGTATCATTCCCAGATTTAAAGAAACCAAGAAATGCCAATGATGCAACTCATAAAACTACACTTGGGACATTTTTAACAAATGAGTTAGCAATTTTCCCAATAATTGCAGGCAAGGCGTGAACAAATATTTGTCTTGAGGCAGAAGCACCTATTGCTTTTGAGGCTGTTATATATTCCTCGTTTTTAACGGTTATTATGTATAACCTTGTTAAACCCACAAACAATGGCCATCCAGCAATAGACATAGCTAAAATCAAGGAAATTTGGTTTGTCCCAAAGATTCCGACAAATATAAGAATCCAAATAATTGTTGGTGGAGCATTAAAAATATTAATTATTCTCATAATGATTGTATCAATTAATTTACCTGCATAAAAACCAAGGACCGCACCTAAAGTGATGCCAAACACAGCTTGAATTATTGTGGTAATAATAGCAATTTCAATCCCTCTCCATGTTGCATATCACGTTGTAACTCATATATCATAACCAGTTGAAGAGGTTCCTAAAATGGTTTTTAATGTAGGAACTTGCGGTATTAAAACCTTAGTTACATATTCATCAGTTAGTAAAACTCCGTTAGGTCTTGAGTTAATTAAACCATTCAGAACTCACGCTTTAAATAAATGATAAGCATTATAGTGAATAAATAATTGACCTTGATCATTAGTGTCAATGGTTGTTGAATTTGTAAAGAATGCAAATCAATTATTTCATTCAACTTCTTGTCCTAATTCCTTTCCATGACTAACAACATAATTATAGAATTTATAAATCTGATCGTCGGGTGTTATAGCTTTAGTTACAAAAGGTGAATATGCCGGCGGCAACGAGTTAATAAAATCATAACCATTAATTGGTTTGTTGGGGGTATAATTTGTGACTAGACTTGATGGAATTAATAATGATGCCAGTAATATAAACAAAAACACAATTAGCGAAACAACAACAATTGGGTTTGAAAAGAATCTTTTTATAATTTCAATAGCCATTTTTTTAGGGCGCCCTGCTATTGAGGAGGTTTGAACCTTATCACTTTCAGAAACAAAACCGAACTTTCTAGATAGTTCAGAACTTATTTTGTATTTTTTGTTAAATTCTTTAATCTGAGATTGTAAATTATCTTCCATATTTAACGTTCTAACCTACCTTTCATTATGGATTTTGAGACATAGAATTATGGTTTTGTTGATTCAATGCCCTTTTTGCATATAGATCTTTTTCAAGTTTCTTTCTTTCTAAAAATGCTTTAAAAAATAGCCAATAATTTTTCTTATTTTGTGCAGAATATGTAATTTTTGGATCTAATACAGCAAACATTACATCTACAAATATCTCAGCAGCTAATCCAATTCCAGTAAAGAATATCGTTGAAAACATAATAATATTAATTTCTCCAGTTGGAAATGAATTAGCAATAACAGTACTTGTTCCTGGAACATCTCAGTATCTTTCAATAATAATTGAACCAGACAATAGCCCAAGGAATGAGCCAAATAATAAGCTAAATAATGGAATCGAAATATTTCTTAATACATACTTAAAAAATATTTGAGTAGCCTTCAATCCTTTGGTTTTCGCTATTAAAACATAATTAGATGTTAATACAGTAATTACTTGATTTCTTGTATAACTAACATATACAGCCATTGAAGTTAAGGTAATAATTAACACAGGCGGTAGATATGATACAAATAATTTACCGAATGTTGGTTCAAGAGCGTCTCTCGGAACTACGGTTGGAATACCAATTTTTAGTGAAATGGTAATTAATATCGGAGCTAAAACAAATGAAGGAATTGCTACAAATAATAGAACAAATAAATTAGCGCCAGAGTCAAATAATTTTCCCCTTTTATAACCGGCAAAAACACCAATAGTTATACCGCTAATTGAGCTAATAATAAATGCAGGAAGAGTAATTCTAATCGAATATTTTAATGGGGTAAAAAATAATAATTGTATGTTAGTATATTCAGAAGGATTTGGATTATTTTCTTTATTAATAATAAATCCAAAATCACCACGAAAGATATTTCCGATATAGCGGAAATATCTTACGATGATAGGAATGGGCGTACCATCTTCATATCTAAGCCCAAAAGCTATTTCATTGTCATATGTAAGTTGCTCAATTGAGAGCTTATTTTTAGGATTTTGAAATAGTTTTTCAACTATTGCTTTAACCGGACTTTGCCCAAAAGCGCTGACAAGTGTATATACAACAAAAGTTATAATAAACAATGTCAGGAGTGCAAATAATATTCTTTGACGTATATATCTAAACATTGTATAAATTAGTTTTTAATCTTTCAATCTACATATAGATCGACACCAGGATTTGTTGAATCAGGTACGACAAATTTTTTCTCGACTAATGCTCTACCAAATTCGTTCTTTTGTTTAAAAATTGCATATGTGAATCCAATATTAAAGAATGATGTAAATTGTTCCATTAACTCAATTGCTTGTTCATTAGTATGTTTTGCAATATATTGTAATCAAAATGCTGCTGTTCATGCATAAGCATCTGTTCCATGCTTGCCATCATGTGATGTTCAAGGGATTGCTTTTTTATTGCTATCTCTTTTTAGAAAATAGTGTTCTTTCCCGTTTTCAGTTCTTTTTTCAAAGGTAACAGAGGTAGTATATGGTAGGTATTGTCCCTTATATTTGTTTTCAACTAAATGAAGATCCGCAAACGGTACTGAACCAATTCACTTATGTGGTCCATCTTCGTTAGCATATTCAACCATATCCTTTGCAAGTTGATAAATTTTTGGATAATTTTCTTTTATTAATTTGTTTTTATCACCCGAATCATTTGCTGCTATTCAAGTTAATGTCGGAACTAGGTTTGCGCTAAATGAAAGGCCATCATATCCTGAACCGATTGAGTCGTAGTCGTATGATCACGAAACAGTTTCTGATCCATTTGATCCTCTTGATCTAAAATTATCAAATCTAGGATCATCTTTATTATCAGTGTAATATATTGATAATTTTAATTTTGGATGTAATTGTGAAAATGTTTCTTGAATACTTTCAAATGCTGTTTTATATCCCTTAGGTATATTTACAAATGGAAAGGCATATTTAAACTCAATATCTTGGTCTTTATATTCAGGAAATTCTTTATAAAAATTATCAATTAATTTATTTAGTTCTTCTTTAATTTGTTCAAAACCGGCAGATTCAAGTTTTTGTGATCTCGTTCCATTCTTTTTAAATAACACTTCTTCATTTTCGCTAGGACTTATTTCTTTGCCTATTGTGCCAAAATCAATTTTTCCAGACTTATCTGCCTTTAGAGCAAATAAAGAGTTTATTCTGTCTCTGACATCATTTGGAGTTCTGAATTTTGATGATTGTTGGTCACTACCGCCAATTGGTGAACCATCTGCAACTTTTGCTATTCATGCCGATGACTGAGAACTGGTTGCTTGCGAAGCAAACTCATCTCAATTAATTGCAGCATTTATTAAAGTTCTAAAAATTAATCCACGACCAGATATAAATTCACTTGGATCATTTAAACCCTTTGATAGCTCGTCTCTTGTTGCTCCATAAACTAATTTGGCAAAAGCATCATTGAATTCATAGAAACTATTATTTTGCCCTTGAGGAAGTGCTCTAATAAATGGTTGTGCAACGTTTCTATAAAATGGTCTATTTGTATTTACAACTTGAATGTAACGCAATCCAAATTTATTACCATCTCTCAAAATTTCATCTTGTTGTGCTTTATTTAATTGACTAAATGCAATTTGCGAAACGCTACCTTCTTTGTACTTATTAAAAATTCTGTCTGCAAATGTTTCTGCCGCAACGTTTTGATTATATATAAACACTATTTGCTCAATAGTATCAGGACTATTCACAAATTTTTGATCATAGTAATTCTTATTTTTCTTAAGAATTAACTCCTGTCCTTTTTGAGGCGATATATAATATGCGCCATTATATAAAGTGTTTTTTAAACTTACTCCATATCAATAGGCTCCAACCTTATATACTATAGAATTTTTATCTAATTTTTTAATCTTATCTTCAAATTTTTTGGTTTCACCATTTTGCAAACCGTTATAGTTATATACTGGCAATTGCTCTGTTTGATTCTTTTCATCAATATATTGCGAAGGAGCTGGCTGAAAGGTATAATCTCTCAATATTAACTTATTAAAGAACTCTGTAAATTCTGGATCATCATGATTAGAAATTTTTTCAAATGTTACAGCATCATCTAATCCTACTTTTTGTATAAATTCTTTTTCTACAGAAAACTTCTTATGATCAATACCGAAAAGACTGAATAAATAATCATTTGAATACTCCTCTTTATCAGTAAAGGCTGATGAAGAAGCATCTGATAAAACTTTGGCTGCCTCTTTATCAAGTTCCTCAGAACCACCATTTTTATCTCTGAATGATTGACTGACAGAAAGTGTTCTTAATCACGAGTAATAAAAATCTTTTGCATTAACTTCATATTTCGTCTTTTTACCCGTTTCGTCAACTCAAAAAACACCTTTTCGAATAATAAATTGAACTTTAGTAGCTGATTTTAATTTATTATCAAAGTTAAAACTGTTGATAGATTTTTGATTATTAGATTTTAATTCTACTGAAGCAGAAGTGTAATATTTAACTCCGTCTTTTTCGCCATTAGGCTCTGTCATGATATCAGCATCATCGGAATCAAATGTTGTTATAGAACCATTTTTATCTGTTATAACAACTGCAGAAGCCATTGCTAATGCCTTTTTTGTTCAAGTTGGAGTTGTGATATATTGAGCAGTTCCAATTATTTTACCACTTTGATCCTTTTTGACTTTGTTAGTTAAAACTGGTTCTCCGATATTTTCAATGCGAACCAAACCAGCTGAAGTTTGTTGTGTCGTTGCGACACTTACATATCCACCATATGATCTTGAAGCATCATATACAAATGCTTGCCCTGTATAAGGTGAGTTATATTCAAACACGTATTTATGAACTTTACCGCTTTGTGAGTTGTTGCTGCAGCTTGCTAAAAGCAGGGGCACTGAAGCACTAAGTAAAGGTAAAGAAGCTAATAATATTTTGTTTGCTTTTTTCATTTTAATCTCCATTTTTTATAATTCCATAAAAGTCATTAAGGTGTTATTGTATTTAAAAAATTATTATCTAGTTATATAAAATGACTTATATAAAATTACAAAATAATTATAAATTATTTTTAATCTTTTGTTAGGTTTTGCTCTTAAAGAGGCGCATTTTCTCTTGTCTTTCAATGTGACTTTTTTAATACATTTTTGATTGATTTTTATTACTTTTTTATTGAAATTATTTAAATCTGGGTTTTATTAAGAAAATGCTAAAAGATACTTTTTTATTAAGAAAATTCTTATGTTTATTGAGTAATTATGTACCTCTAAAATCCATAATCTTAGGACGGTAAATAATGTTAAAATATGAAAAATCTATATTATTCTTTTTAATTTTAATCTTATTAATTATGATATTTAAATGTATAAGTTGCATTACAAATTCCTCCAAGAATAATATTTTTATTTCACGAATTCATAGAATTCATCTTAATAATACCCTTGTTGAAATTAATAATTTCAATAGCAAAAAATGCAGCTATTATAGCTGTGAACATACTAGAAATTTGATAATTTTCATTTATTTTTTTTATGTCCATCATTTTTTTCCTAACATTAATTATTTTAACAACATTTAAAATTTTTTTGCAAAAAAATATAATACTTTTTAAATTTATTTATAAAAATCGACTTAGTTTTAGTAGTTTTATTAATATAAAAAATAAAATAAAAAAATAAAGCAATATTAGATATTTTTGATATAATTTTTTTAATTCAACTTGTTATGGCTAATTATTTAGCATAATGAATTGGATTAACATAGTTAATGTCTTATCCGAGCTTTTTTGCTTATTTCACTAAATAATTTAGATCAGGGTCTGCGGAGTCTGATTTTTTAAAATTGTGATAAAATTTTACTATTATGAATTCAAAGACAAAAAATATTATTTTTAACGAACATAAAGACAATATTAAATGAGACATATATTTTATGTCCTTAGCCAAATTAAGTGCATTTAGATCTAAGGACCCAACAACAAAAGTAGGGGCCTGTATTGTAAGCCCAAATAATTATGTCATTTCATTAGGTTACAATGGAATGCCAACTAGTTTTAATAACACCGAGGTTGATAATGACCTAGCCTTTCCATGGAATCGACCAAGTTGTTCTGATGATGTGCTACATTCAAAATATACATATGTTGTTCATGCTGAAGCAAATGCTATAATTAATGCTAATCTAACTAATTCTAAAATTGAACCAGGTTCAGCAATTTATGTTACACATTCGCCATGCTATAACTGTGCAAAATTAATTGTCCAATCAAAAATATCGAAAGTTTATTATGCTAGTGAATATAAACCGGAAGCAGATGATTTTAAAGCTAGCCTAAAAATATTTAGCACCTTTGGTGTTGAATTTATAAAAATAAAAAATGATTTTGATATTGATTTTAAAATAAAGAAATAATTTTTTATTTAATTTAAATTTTTAGGTCTTAAAAATAAATTTAATATCATATGTTTGATAAATATTTTTAAACTATAAAAATGTTGCAATTTGACTAAGAATTAACATTTTTTTAATAAAAAATTAGAAAAAAATAGCTCTATTTTAGGAATTTCATAAGAAATTATCTTATTTTTTTTCATCTACTTTAAAATCAAAATAATTTCTTATGAAATAAATAAGAAAAATTATCAAGCAGGTCTTGATAATTTTAATTATTTTGTTATAGTTTCTCCACATGATTGGGAGCCAAAAAGAGTTGCTAGATTTATAAATATCGATGAATATTTTATTAAATCAAACATAAAAAAATCAATTTAAACTTGTTTTAGTTATAAAAACCACTAAAATTTAAGTTAAAAAAAGAATAAAGCCATCATTAAATTAAAAAAAATTCCCACTTTTTGGGGAAAAATTAAACAACTAAAAATATAAAAAAAATTGCCTATATTTATGGCAAGCTTTTTTTGTTCCCTGAAAACTGAATATCGACTTTTTTGTTTTAGATAACTTCTATAGAATCACTATTAAACCAATCAATTTATTAGTACTGGT